>MGUO01000109.1 GCA_001800015.1 Elusimicrobia bacterium RIFCSPHIGHO2_02_FULL_57_9 | reverse complement strand
TCTTCTGGAATTTCCGGCGCCAGCAAGGGGGGGGTGGTCATCGTCAATCCAAGCGTGCCCAAGCGGTCGGATCGGAAATTCCAGAAGAACTGACAGGCGCTTGCGGCCAAGGCCCTATTTTTGAGAGAATGGACCAGCACGGCAAGGAGGGCGCATGTCATTAATTCCCCTGTTGATAGTAGGTTTTCTTATCCTTTCCTCGATCAAGATCGTCAATGAATATGACCGCTTGGTTATTTTCGTGCTGGGGCGAATTTGGAAGGTAGGCGGGCCGGGCCCGCTTATCGTGATTCCGGGGATTATGACGGCCCAAAAAATCAGCCTTAGAACCATGGTCCTGGACGTGCCGCCGCAGGATATCATCACCAGGGACAATATCTCAATCAAGGTCAACGCCGTGGTCTATTTCCGCGTGATGGACCCGCAGAAGGCCGTCATCTCGGTTGAAAACTACGTTTACGCGACCAGCCAATTGGCACAGACCACCTTGCGCAGCGTCCTGGGCAAGATGGAAATGGACGATTTGCTGACCAACCGAGAAAAAATAAACGCCGAGCTGCAGCAAATCCTAGACTCCCACACCGAGCCCTGGGGGGTCAAGATCAGCAACGTCGAGGTCAAAAACGTGGATCTTCCCCAGGAGATGCTGCGCGCCATCGCCAAGCAGGCCGAGGCCGAGCGGGATCGCCGCGCCAAAATCATACACGCCGAGGGGGAGCTGCAGGCCTCTGAAAAGCTGGGCCAGGCGGCCGCGGTCTTGTCCCAGAATCCGGCCTCCATTCAGCTGCGCTATTTGCAGACCTTGGCCGAGATATCCACGGGCAAGAATTCAACGACAATTTTCCCGATTCCGATTGATGTTATTTCGATGTTTCTTAAGAAGAACTAGCCTTTGAGCGGACCTCCTCTCGGACTCTGCATGTCCCCCAACACATTTCCTGAAGGGGGACAGCACTGCCCGGCTACCGTCGGGCTGTACGTCCATATTCCATTTTGTTCCATTAAGTGTTTCTACTGCGACTTCACGGCTTTTGCCGGTCAATCGCTTACAGTCGAGCGCTACTTGCGGGCTCTCGAGTCAGAAGCTCGACTGTTTTCACCCCGTGTTCCAACTACTTTATATATAGGCGGTGGCACCCCCTCGGAATTATCCGTTCCTCAAATTTCCCAGCTTTTTGATTTGTTGTATCGCGCGCATCCTGCATCCGTTTTTTCAGAAATCACCTTCGAAGCCAATCCGGAAAGTCTCGACGCTAAGAAACTTCGGGTGCTCAATGACGCCGGCGTCACCCGGTTAAGCCTGGGCCTGCAAACCATGGATGCGGCCCTGCTTAAAGCCATCGGCCGCAAGCATTCCCCGGAGGATTTTCTCAAGGTTTACGCCCTGGCGCGGCGCGCCGGCGGTCCGTCGATTTCCGTGGATTTGATGTACGGCCTGCCCGGGCAAAACATGAAGCGCTGCCGCGACAGTTTGGCCGCGGTTCTGGAGCTTGAGCCCGAGCACCTGTCATTATACGGCCTTCAGGTCGAAGATAGGACCTTGTTCGGCAAGCGGGCCGTGGAAGTGGACGAGGATTTAAGCCGGGAAATGTTCGAGGCGAGCTTGGAAATGATCGGCCGGGCCGGCTACCGGCATTATGAGATTTCCAATTTCGCCCGTCCCGGGTTTGAGTCGCGGCATAACCTGATTTACTGGAACAACGGGGAGTATATCGGCCTGGGCTGCGGGGCGGCCGCTTACTTAAACGGCGAGCGTTCCACCAACATAGACCGCCTCCGGCCCTATTGCGAGGCGGTTGAGAGAGGCCAAAGGCCCAGAGCAATATCCGAGAGGCTGACGGGCAAGGAAAAGCTTGGAGAAGATGCATTTCTGGGCTTGCGCCTAGTGCAGGGATTTAAGCCCGGCCCCGGGCTTGAAGCCGAGTTTGCCAAGCAATGGCTTTCTTTATCCGAGCGCGGATATATCCAGCGCGAAGGCGACAGGGTCCGCTTGACCCACGAGGGACTTTTCCTGGCCAATCAAGCCTTGGCCGAGTTCGTTGCTCCCTTTCCGGAGGCTGCCGCATGAAAACATTCGTTCTTGACACCAACGTCATCCTGCATGACCCCATGGCCATGTTCTCGTTCGAGGGTTCCCGCGTGGTCATCCCCATGCCGGTCATCGAGGAATTAGACACCTTCAAGCGTTCCAACGACGAGCGCGGCCGTTCCGCTCGTTTGGTCGCCCGGAAACTCGATGAGCTGCGCAAAAAGGGCAAGCTTTCAAATTGGGTCGATCTGGATAACGGCGGAAAATTGCGCGTCGAGATGCAGATGAGCGACGGCCTTCCCAAGGCTTTTTCCATCCACACCAAGGATAATGAAATATTGTCTTGCGCCCAATTTTTGCGCAAGCATGGCGAAAACGTCGTTTTTATCTCCAAGGACATCAATCTGCGCATCAAGGCCGAGGCCCTGGGTTTGGAAGCCCAGGACTATGAGAAGGAAAAAATCGATATCGCCGAGCTTTACCGCGGCTGGCAGGAGTTAAGCGCCGCTTCGGCGGATATCGACCGCTTCTATAAGGACAAAAGGCTTGCCATGAACGGCCGTCCATTCGCGCCCAACGAATTCGCCATATTGAAAGACGGCTCGCAAAGCGCCCTGGCGCGCTTTGACGCCAAAGCCGGCTGCCTGCTGCCCTTGCTTAAGTCCGATTCCGCGCCCTGGGGCATCAAGCCCCTTAATATGGAGCAGCGCCTGGCCATCGAGCTGCTGCTCAACAAAGAGATACAACTGGTTTCCCTTGTCGGCGTGGCGGGCTCGGGCAAGACGATTTTGGCGCTGGCCGCGGCCATGCATCAGACATTGGAGGAAAAACACTACCGCCGGATTTTAATCGGCCGGCCCGTGATCGCGGTGGGCCATGACATCGGCTATTTGCCCGGCACCAAGCAGGAGAAGCTCACTAATTGGATGGGCGCCATTTACGACAATTTAAGCTATCTCCTGGAGCGGCCCAAGGGGTCGCTGGAAACCACGGACATGGATATCCAGATGCTTATTGAGGAAGGGACCATCGAGATCGAGGCCGTGACCTACTTGCGCGGCCGCTCCCTGCCCAATCTCTTCATCATTATCGACGATGCCCAGAACCTGACTCCGCATGAGATCAAAACCATTATTTCCCGCGCGGGCCAGGGAGCCAAGATCGTGCTCACCGGCGATCCCTATCAAATAGACAATTACTACTTGGACGCCTCTTCCAACGGCTTGACCAACCTGGTGGAGCGGTTTAAAGGCCAGAATTTATTCGGCCACGTGACTTTTACCAAGAGCGAGCGCAGCCCCTTGGCGGCCCTGGCCAGCGATCTGCTCTAATCCCTTTATGCTGGACAAAGCCTACGATCCTCAGCCCGTGGAAGATAAGTGGCTGGCCGCTTGGGAACAAAAACAGATTTTCCGCTCGTCCCCTAAGGGGAATGAGCGGAGATTTGTCATAGTCATCCCTCCTCCCAATGTGACCGGCGCCCTGCACCTGGGCCATGCCTTAAACAACATCATGCAGGATGTGCTGATCCGCTGGCATAAGCTGCAAGGCTTTGAGACCTGCTGGGTTCCGGGCACCGACCATGGCGGCATCGCCACCCAAAACGTGATGGAGAAGCAGCTTAAAGCCGAAAGCATAAGCCGCCATCAATTGGGCCGCGAAGAGTTCTTGGAACGCATGCAGGCCTGGACGCGAGAGTGCAAAAAGACCATCTTAGGCCAATTGAGGCGCCTGGGTTGCGCTTTGGATTGGCGGCGCGCGGCCTTCACCATGGATTCAGCCCGGGCCAAATCCGTCTTCGAGGCTTTTCAGCGCCTATGGGACAAAGAGCTTATTTATCGCGGGGAGCGCATGGTCAATTGGTGCGTGCGCTGCGGCACCGCCCTCTCCGATATTGAAGTCGAGCATGAAGAGCGCAAAGGCCATCTTTGGCATATTCATTATCCGCTTGCCGACGGTTCCACTGGTTTGGATGTCGCCACCACCCGCCCGGAAACCATGCTGGGAGACACGGCGGTTGCGGTTAATCCTCAGGATTCGCGCTACGCCCATTTGGTCGGGAAAAAGCTGCGCCTGCCCTTGATGGAGCGGGAAATCCCCGTGGTCGCCGATGAGCATGTGGACAGCTCTTTCGGCACCGGCGCGGTCAAAGTGACGCCGGCGCATGACGTCAATGACTTTGAGATCGGCCGGCGCCACAGGCTGCCGCTCGTTAAAGTGATCGGTCTCGACGGCAAGATGACCGAGGCGGCCGGCGCTTATTTCGGGCTTTCGCGGGAACAGACCCGCGATAAAGTGGTCGCGGACTTAAAAGCCTCGGCGCTTTTACGCAAGGTGGAGGACCACCGCCATGCCGTGGGGGTTTGCTATCGCTGCGGCGCGGCCATCGAGCCGCTTCTCTCCGAACAATGGTTCGTGCGCATGGAGGCTTTGGCCAAAGGCGCACTTGAGGCCCACCGAACGGGTTATTTCCACATTCATCCGGAGACCTGGTCCAAGCCTTATGCCAAATGGCTGGGAGATATCAGGGATTGGTGCATTTCCCGGCAAATATGGTGGGGGCATCGCATCCCGGTATGGTACTGCCGCTGCTACTATGACGAAAAACTGAGGAAGATCAATCCAAAAGGCCGGCCCGCGGTCTCGCTGGAAAAACCTCAAGCCTGCGCGGTCTGCTCAGGCAAGGAATTCGAGCAGGATCCGGACGTTCTTGATACCTGGTTTTCCTCGGCCCTCTGGCCCATGTCGGTTTTCGGTTGGCCGGAAAAGACCAAGGATTTAGAATTCTATTACCCGACCTCCGTGCTGGTCACCGGCTACGAGATTCTTTATTTGTGGGTGGCGCGCATGCAGATGATGGGCTTGGAGTTCCTGGGCACGGTTCCGTTTAAAGACGCCATCATTCATGGAACCGTGCGCGATAAAAGCGGCAAAAAAATGTCCAAATCCCTGGGCAATGTCATCGATCCCCTGGAGATGATGGATAAGTTCGGCACCGACGCCCTGCGCTTTTCCCTGATGCTGCAGGCCCACCCGGGGCGCGACATTCTTTTTGCCGAGGATTCTCTCACAGGCTCGCGCAATTTCGCCAACAAGCTGTGGAACTCCACGCGCTTCGTGCTCATGAACCTGCCCGAGAGGCCGCCTTCAGGAGGCTACTGCCTCTCCCAACTTTCTCATTGCTGTTTGGAGCTGGCCGATCGGTGGATACTGGCCGAGTATCAGGCGGCCATGGCCAAGGCGGCTGAGAAAATGACGGCTTATGAGATCGCCGCCGCGGCCGATATCTTTTACTCTTTTCTATGGGATAAGTTCTGCGACTGGTACGTGGAGCTGGCCAAAATCCGCCTGCAGGGCATGGACGGCGAGGAAAAAGAGGCGGCGCGCGCGATTCTTGTCAGCATCCTAAGCGGCGCGCTTAGAATGCTTCATCCTTTTATGCCTTTCATAACAGAGGAGCTCTATTCCGCCCTTAAGCCCTATTCCGGCGAGACGGCGGATTTCCTGCTTTTGGCCGGCGCTCCCAAAACTGATTTTAACTGGTCCAATCCGGACGCCTTGCGGGATATGGGACTCTTAATGCAGGCGGTTATGGAGATACGTTCCTTAAGATCTCAGCTTAACTTAAATCCCGGGCTTAAGATCAAGGTCGTTGCCTCCGGCGCAGCGGAGCAGACCCGGGCCTTGATCGACAAGCATCAGAATTACCTTAAAAATCTAGCGCGCATCGAGGAGTTGGGCTTTGCCTCCGATGGGCGCAGGCCGCCGCAGAGTGCTACGGCGGTGGCGGCCGGAATGAGCTTTTTCGTTCCGCTGGAAGGCCTGATCGATTTCGCCAAGGAACGCGCCCGCCTTGAAAAAGAGCTGGCCAAGGCCGAAGCCGAGCTTAAGAAAATCGCCCAAAAAGCCCAGAACAGGGATTTCCTGGCCCGCGCTCCCGAGGCTGAAAAGAGATTGGCCGGTTTCCAGCACGAGGCCGCCCTGGCCCGGCTGGAAAAGCTCAACGAAACCCTGGCCGTTCTTTCTTCCCCATCCCAAAAATCCTTGCCTAAACCGTAGGAAGCGGGATTCTCTACTTCTGACAGACCGGACAATAAAGGCTGGTTCTGCCGGCCAGAGGCTTCTTGGTGGCTTTAAGGGCATGGCCGCAGGGATCGGTCTTGCGGCCGTAGATCGAGATCACTTCCTGGAAGCGCCCGGGTTGTCCTAAAGGATCCAGATAGGCGTTGTCCTCTAAAGTGCTGCCGCCTAACTCCACGGCGCGGGCGAGGATTTTCTTGATGGCCGAGCCAAGCCGCTTAATTTCGCCCGCCGAGAGCCTGCCGGCCTTCCTATCCGGCCTTATTCCCGAGGCAAAAAGCGCTTCCGTGGCGTAGATATTGCCGATTCCTGCGACTATTTCCTGATCCATGAGCAGGGCCTTGATTGGGGCCTTGCGTCCGCGCAAGGCCTGGCGCAGATAATGCGCGTTGAAGGCCGCATCAAGAGGTTCGGGACCCAACTCCGGCAAGCGGCAGCCGACGCGGCCGAAGCGGCGGGCATCGTGGAATTCCAGCGCTTGGCCATCGATAAAGAGCGAGAAGCGCAGATGAGGTTTATGGCTTCCATTGGCTTTTGCCAGGATCAGGCGTCCGGACATCCCCAGATGCAAGGCAAGTTCCTGTTTCCCGGATAGGCTCAGCAGCAGGTATTTTCCGCGGCGCCGAACCGCTTCAATGGTGGAGCCGACCAAGGACTTTAAGGCTTGGGCGGGCGGTCGACGATAAAACGTGGGGCGGCCTAATTCGTAGGCGGTGACTTTAAGCCCGACCAGGCGTTTTTCCAGAGCCCGCCTGACGGTTTCGACCTCAGGCAGTTCCGGCACGTAAGCGCGTTAATACGTCGGTACGGAAGGATCGATGCGCCGGGACCAGGTATCGATGCCGCCAACCACGTTGAAGGCCTTGAATCCTTGGTCGATCAGCATTTTTACGGCCTTGCCCGAGCGTCCGCCTGATTTGCAATGAACAATGACTTCCTGGGATTTATCGAGGTTTTTGATGTGCTCCGGCAAGGATTTAAGCGGCACTAATTGGGTTCCCGGGATTTTAGCGATATCGTATTCGCTCTGCTCGCGCACATCCAGAAAGATGAATTTCTCCTTGTGGTCCAATTTGGCCTTCAAATCCTCGACGCTGATCTCGGGAACTTTGGTAAAAAATAGCATGGAATTATTCTCCTGAGGGCTACCGCCCTCAGGCACTGACGACTTCTGGAAATACTTTGTCGTCATGTGCCCTGTAGCGTCTTGCTTAATAATAATTTTAGAATTTTGCGCGGCAATATAGAAGCCGAGAAAGATGCTGAGCAGGCCGGTGCCGAAGGACAGGGTCCTTTCCGTTTTTTTCCACCGGCGCGCCAAATAGAGCATGAATAGGCCCATAAAAGCGCTTAAGATCAACATGCCGGCCACGGTGCTAAATCCAAAAATCAATAGATAGAACACCGCTATTTTCGGATTAGGGATGGCGGCCAGAACCAGCAAGGCCACGGCCGCGCTGCCGGCCAGGCCGTGGATAATGCCGGCGATCGCCGCGCGCAGGATGTGCAGGGGCCCTTCGTTGCGCCAGGAGTTCTTAATCCAGCCAGGCTCCGTGAAATGAATAT
>MGUO01000108.1:991-1704 GCA_001800015.1 Elusimicrobia bacterium RIFCSPHIGHO2_02_FULL_57_9 | reverse complement strand
CCACGGCATCACGGAGACCCTTGAACTTCCCGACCACCTGGCCAATCTGCTTCCGCTGTTGGGCCGGATGGAACCGCAAGAGGCAGGGCCGCTGTGCGCCTCCTTCGTCTTGCCCGCTCTCGTGAAAATGCAAACCGGTTTGGAGGGCAACAACAACCCCTACGAGGAGGTTCTTTTCGCCCTCCGGCAACTCATCGAACGACTGGCTGCGCCTTATCCCAAGCCAGCGCCGCCGTTAACCCAGATTCAGCGGAAGGAGAAAGTCTGCCATGACTAATTGGGGCAACTTGGATCAACTGTTGTTTGTGGTGCTTCCCTACCTGGTTTTTTTTATTTTCTTCTACGCCACTATCCAGCGCTACCGGCAGACTGGATTCACCTATTCCAGCCTCTCCTCGCAGTTCCTGGAGAACAAGCAGCATTTCTGGGGTTCGGTTCCGTTCCACTACGGCATCCTGGCGGTGCTGACAGGGCACGTCATCGCGTTCCTGTTCCCTCGCCAACTGTTGTTGTGGAATAGCGTACCCGTCCGGCTGTACATCCTGGAGATTTCAGCGCTGGTATTCGCGCTGCTGACGCTGGTGGGTCTGATCAGCGCCATTGTGCGCCGGGCCGAAGTGCTCAAAATCCGGCGTGTTACCACGACCGCTGACTGGATCGTATATGCCCAGTTATTATTCCAGGTGATCAGCGGCATCTACATTGCCGTCTTT
>MGUO01000108.1:794-975 GCA_001800015.1 Elusimicrobia bacterium RIFCSPHIGHO2_02_FULL_57_9 | reverse complement strand
CCTGGTTTGCCGGCGCCGTTACGCCTTACTTGCGTTCGCTGCTGCTCTTCAATCCCCAAATTGGCTACATCGCGGCCATGCCCCTCATGGCCAAGCTGCATATCATCAGCGCCTTCCTGCTGATCGGGTTCTTTCCATTCACCCGGCTGGTCCACATCCTGGTGGTCCCGAATCCTTATCT
>MGUO01000108.1:0-600 GCA_001800015.1 Elusimicrobia bacterium RIFCSPHIGHO2_02_FULL_57_9 | reverse complement strand
CGGCGTTTTCCGCTGGAACGCGGCCCAGATCGGATGGCTGATCGGCATCCCGGTGCTGACCGGCTCCCTCACGCGGCTTCCCGTGGGACTGTTGACGGACAAGTACGGGGGCAAGCCCGTTTATGGATCGCTGCTGTTGCTCTCCGCGGTTTTCATGTATCTGCAGGCGGGGGCCAATTCCTATGCCGGCTTTGTGCTCGGCGGACTGGGATTCGGGCTGAGCGGAGCCAGCTTCGCGGTCGGCATCGCCTACACGTCGGTCTGGTTTTCCAAGGAAAAGCAGGGCACGGCGCTTGGAATTTTCGGCGCCGGAAACGCCGGCTCCGCGATCACCAGCGTGTTTGCGCCGCTCTTGCTGAACTACTTCACGCAGCAAGGGGTCAACCTGGACCAGTGGCGCAATCTGCCCAAAGTTTATGCGCTGTGCCTGCTGATCACCGGAATCCTCTTCTTCTTGGTGACGGAAAACCGAGTGGCGCCGGCCGCAGCGCACAAATCTTTCGGCCAGTTGCTGGCTCCTTTGAAGATCGTGCGAGTCTGGCGTTTTGGGCTGTACTACTTCCTGGTCTTTGGAGGCTTCGTGGCGTTGGCGCAGTGGCT
>MGUO01000107.1:497-2162 GCA_001800015.1 Elusimicrobia bacterium RIFCSPHIGHO2_02_FULL_57_9 | reverse complement strand
CCATGATTTCCTGGCTTTGATAGCCGATCATGGCTTCGGCGCCCGGGCTGAAATAGATGATGCGTCCCGACACGTCGGTGGTGCAGATGGCATCCGAGGTCGAGGTGACGATGGCCTCCAGATATTCCTTGGTCCTGATAAAATCGCTGGACAACAGGACTACCGGAGCAGGGGGGGTTGCGCTCATGCCGTAAATATAGCTCATGGCGGCTAAAGCCGACAGTGGCTTTTGGCCCGGCCGGGGATGGGTCTTTGGACCTAAGCTTTTTTACGGCGGTCGATGGCGGAAAAAACGCGCTCGAGCTTCATTTTGAGGGCGTCGAGCTCCACGGGCTTGACCAGGTAGTCCACCGCGCCGAAGAGGAGGGCGTCGTTCAAGGTTCCGGCGTCGGCCAAGCCGCTGACCATAAGAATGGGGATGTTTGCGGTTTTGGCCTCCGAGTGCAGCTCTCGTGTGAGGCTGATGCCGTCTTGGTCCGGCATCATGATATCCATCAGGATGAGATCGGGTTTTTCGGAGCTTAGGTACTCTTTGGCCTTGCCCGCGTTGTTGGCGCAGACGACGTCATAGCCGATCAGGGGCAGGCTGCGCTCGTAGAAGTCGCAGACTGAGGCGTCATCGTCTATGGCTAGGATATTTTTTCGCACCAGTGATCCAGGCTCAAAGGCGAATCCTTCTTTACATAGGCCAGGGCGCAAAGAAGAAGCAGGCCCGTGTCCATCAAAATGGTCGTGCTCATGCTGGGGTGCCAGCCGGCTCCGAAACAGCCGCAGTTGGGAAGCTGAAAGCCGCGGGCCAAGGCCGAGCCCAGGGCGATGATGAACATCAAAAATAAGCCGCCGGCCGCGGCCGAAGCTTGGCGGGTGAAATAGCCGGTGAGCAGGCAGAGGCCGATCAACAGCTCGATCCAGGGCAGGAAAGTCGCCAGGCTTAAAGCCATCTCCGGCGAGACGATCTGATAGTACTGGATGACCAGGGCGAATTCCTCCGCGGGGCCAGCGGCTTTGAGCGTCCCGGAGAATGCCAGCACCGCCCCGGCGATCGCCCGGGCCGCCAGCACGGCTATTCTTTCAGAAGTTTTTCTATCCATATCATGCCGCGGGAGGAAAGCTGCAGCGAGCCCGCGAATCTCCTGCCGTTGATGAAAAAAGTGGGGGTCGAGCCGACCCAGCGGTCGCGGCCTTCCTTAATATCGGAGTCCACGGCCGCGCGGGTTTCGGGATCGGCGAGGCAGGCCGTGAAGGGTTGTTCATCCAGGCCCAGTTGGCCGGCGTATTTAACCAGCTCGGCCTTGGGATCGGCGGCCTGCGACCATTCTTCCTGCTTTTCGTAAAGTTTGTCATGCAGGGGCCAGAACCTGCCGCGCTCGCCCGCGCACTCGGTGGCGATGGCCGTAGTCCGTGCCCAAGGGTGCACGCCTTCCAGCGGGAAATGCTTGAAAATAAAGCGTATGTCCTTGCCGTAGAGCGCCAGGATTCGCTCGATAGGCGGCCCGGCGGCCTTGCAGGCCGGGCATTGGAAATCGGAGAACTCCACGATCACGATCTTGGCGTCGGCAGGCCCTTGCTGGCGGAAGGCGGGGGCGTTTTCAGAGCTTGTTTTTTGCCGGCCCTTGGTGAAAATCACCAGCCAGACGGCCGCGCTCAGGATGACGGCGCCGCTGA
>MGUO01000107.1:274-478 GCA_001800015.1 Elusimicrobia bacterium RIFCSPHIGHO2_02_FULL_57_9 | reverse complement strand
AATACCGATCGGGGCGGGCGGTTGTTTACAAAACCAGCACCAATGAGCTTACCGGACTAATTTCACCGCGTCGATCAAGCCCGCGCCCTGCTTGTTCTCAGCTACGCCCTCGAACTTGGTTGCCGCGTTTTTAAAAGCGGCGCGGATATTCTCCGGGCCCTTGACGCCCTTGGCCGAGACCAGCAAGGCCGCTAGGCCCGAGGC
>MGUO01000107.1:0-232 GCA_001800015.1 Elusimicrobia bacterium RIFCSPHIGHO2_02_FULL_57_9 | reverse complement strand
TCCGCCGGGGATCGAGGACCAAACGTCCTCTCCCGGGGTGATGAAATCAACCTCGGGTCCGCAGCTGGAGAAGTCGGCCACGCCGTCTTTATCGTCCTTGAGATTCGAGGCGGCGATGGCGATGGCGTCGGGATAGGCCGCGGGGAAAACCACGGTGCTGCTTTCCCCCCAACAGTAAGAGTTGCCGGCCGCGGCGATGAGGGTGACGCCGGCTTTGGACATCACCTCAACC
>MGUO01000106.1:1074-1667 GCA_001800015.1 Elusimicrobia bacterium RIFCSPHIGHO2_02_FULL_57_9 | reverse complement strand
CGGAGATCGACGGGTTCGGGTTGATCTCGAGGATGTACGGGTTGCCCGAGCGGTCCACGCGGACCTCGATGCGCGCGTAGTCGTGGCAGTCGAAGATGCGGTAGGCGTCGAGGCAGATCTCCGAGATCAGCGCGGAGAGCTTCTGCGAGTACTTCGCCGGGCGCTCGACGCGAATCTTCGAGTACACGGAGTTGTCCTCCCACTTCGCCTGGAACGGGTAGATGCCCCACGTGCCTTTGGGAAGATCGTCGAAGATGGATCTGGACAGGGGCAGCACCTTCACCCGGTCCTCGTTGCCCATGATGGAGACGTCCACCTCGTCGCCCTCGATGAATTCCTCGATGAGGACGGGGCGGTTGTACTTGTCGAGCAGCATGGCGACCTGGTCCTTCAGCGCCTTCAGGCTCGTCACGACGGACATGTTGGAGATGCCGATCGAGTTGTCCGTGTTCGCGAGCTTGACCATCAGCGGATAGCGCAGGTCCTCGCGGATGGGCTCGTTCTTTTCAAAAACGTAGTCGAACTTGGGCGTCGGCAATCCGTGCTGTTCCAGGATCTTCTTCACCTTGATCTTGTCGATGCACAGCGCCAAG
>MGUO01000106.1:514-728 GCA_001800015.1 Elusimicrobia bacterium RIFCSPHIGHO2_02_FULL_57_9 | reverse complement strand
ATTGAAGGATGCGGCGCCGGGAAACTTGAGCCGCGCCGAAGCGGTTCTTGCGCCGTGTCTTCCCCAGCGAGGAGGTCGAGTCGAAACGCACGATGTTGATCGAGACTTGGTGCATCGCCTCGTCGAGGTTCTCCTCGGCCTCGGCGTAGGTGTCGCCGCGGCCTACGACCCAGCCGATCGTCTCGAAGCCTTCCGGCGGCACGAGCACGGCGTC
>MGUO01000106.1:0-499 GCA_001800015.1 Elusimicrobia bacterium RIFCSPHIGHO2_02_FULL_57_9 | reverse complement strand
CACGGCGATCTCGAGGACCTTGGCGGGATCGGGCTTCTCCTGCGGAAACTTGACGCCGGTGACGACGCCGGAGTGCTCGGGGATCAGGTACTTGCCGACGAGGTGGCAGCGGGGATCCTTGAGGCGCTTGGGGTGGCTGGGCAGGCCGACGGCGATGCGCGCGGCCTCCTCGATGACGTCCACCTCCCAGATCGTCTTGATCCAGTCGTACAGGTAGTCGCCGCCCATGCGCGCGTTGATCTCGACGAGCTTGGGGCCGGAGGGCGTGATCTTCGCCTCGAGGTGCAGCGCGCCGTTGGTCAGGCCCAGGGTCTTCACGACCTCCTTGGCCATCTTCAGCGTGTCGGAAAGGTCCTTGTCCTCGTGGCGTGACGGCATCGCGTCGCCGGTCTCGACGAAGAAGGGCTCCTTCGTGGGAAAGTTGTCGTTGAAGGCGTGAAATTTGACGTCGCCGTTCTGCACCAGCAGATCGACGTCGATCTCCGCCCCGTCCATGAAT
>MGUO01000105.1 GCA_001800015.1 Elusimicrobia bacterium RIFCSPHIGHO2_02_FULL_57_9 | reverse complement strand
ATCGAGCGGTTCTTGGTTAAAGGCTTAAGATTGGCCCCGTCATAATCAACGAGATAGAGTTCCTTATGCCCGCTTTGATCATTGGCAAAAGCGATTTGGCTGTTGGCGATCCCCGCTTTGCCGGTGACGGCCTTGACCACGTCGTCGGAGAGCTTGTGGGCGATGGAGCGCCTATAGGCCAGGTCCTGGCGGTATTGCCGGTCAAAAACCAGCTCCTTGGAGTTAAGGTCGGTGAGCTTGGCCCCCACGATGATTTTGTTGTTGATGTTGGAGACATGAGCCGAAAGCAGCCAGGCCGCGCCCTTGGCTTTGTAATCCTGGTCGACGAGCACCGCGAAATAGCGGGAGAAGAGTAGATCGCCGCGCACGATGTCCTGCATGCCGGCCGAATCCCCCGTGAACTCCGGCAGGGCGAGCTTGATCAAGTTCGCCCCGGAGCCTTGGCCGCCTACCTTCAGATAAACCTCGGTTTGGGCGCGAAGCGGCGCGCCGAGCGCGATTACGAGGGCCAGGGAGGCTGTTAAATGGGCGATCACTTACTTGGCGGCCAGCTTTTTAAGATGTTGGGCGGCGGCCTTGGCCTCGGGGCTGGAGGGAAAATCCGAGGAGATGGACTCGAGGTATTGGCGCGCCTCGTCCAGGTTTTTCTTCATGTTGATCAGGCTTAAGGCGTACATCAGGCGCGCCGAGGCGGTCATGGTGGACTTGGGATATTTCTCCAAAACGACGGCGAATTGGCGGCCGGCCGAGTCCCACTTTTTTTGGCCGTAAAAGGATTGGCCCAGCTTGTAGTGGGCGACGTCGATCAAGGCCCCCTTGGGGAATTTGTCGACGTATTCCTCGAAGCCCTTGGCCGCCAAAGAATAGTTCTTGATCCCCAGGCGCACGTCCGCGGTGTTAAACAGCTCGGTAGGCGAGCTGGAAGCCTTGGCCAGGGCCGCTTTTTGCTCTTCCAGGCTTTTGGCCTGTTGGGCGCTCAAGGAGCTGCCGATATCGGCGACTTTATTGGCCACGTTGGCGCCCATATCATCCAATTTGGATGAGAGCTTGCTCATCTCGCCCTGGGACTCCTTGATGGTTTCGGTGAAGGCGCTTAAGTCGTCGTGGAGCTGCTTCATCTGCACGGAGAGATCGGCCTGGTTTGCCTGCATGGAGGAGATGGTTTTTTTGAGCTCGTCGGTCTGGTTTTCCAGGTCGACCATGTCCTGCTGGGTCGCCAAGCAGCCGCTTAGCCCCAGGCTCAAGAGAGCCGGGAGCCAAGCGGGCTTGCATGTCGTCATTATTTAGAAGCGGTGCTGACGCGAATGCGGGTCTCGGAACGGCGGTTCTGGGACCAGCAGCTTTCGTTTGAGTCCGAGCAGAAGGGGCTTTCCTTGCCGTAGGAGATGGTGGCCACGGCTTTGCCGTTTACGCCCAGGCGGATGTAGTATTCGCGCACTTCCTTGGACCGTTTCTGGCCGAGGGCCAGGTTGTATTCCACGGTGCCGCGCTCGTCGCAGTAGCCGGCGACCAGGACTTCGAGGTCATTATGGGTTTTGAGGTACTGCGCGTTTTCCTTGAGGGTTTCCAGCGCGGCTCCCCGCAAGGAGTAGCTGTCGTATTCGAAGAAGATCGGGCTTAGGCCTTCCACGGAGGCGAATTCCGAGCCGCGCAGGTCGGCTTCTGATACGTCGACGCCCGGGGTAAAGGCCTTGTCCGCGGCGGCTTGGTCCTGGGCTGATTTGCGGCTGCGCGCCGAGGTGCAGGAAGACAGGGTTACG
>MGUO01000104.1:1070-1799 GCA_001800015.1 Elusimicrobia bacterium RIFCSPHIGHO2_02_FULL_57_9 | reverse complement strand
CTCCTCTTCCGCCTCCCCGCTCCCGCCTGTACTCATAGGCGGTTTCCAGCGCGCTCAGGGAAAGGCCATGGCTCTCAAGACAAACCCGAAACGCGTCATATTCCCAGGGGAAAAGCGCTTGCCGGCCGCGCAGCGTGATTTGAACCACCTCGCGCTGGGGAACGGGCGGCCAGCAGTCCCATTCGTCCGGCCTGCCATCTCGCGGGTTGCCCGGCCGCCAACGGCAATCCTGCCGCTCTTGTAGCTCCACTTTCGGGGAAACAGGGGAATCATCGGCGCCGAACTCGAATTCCGCGCAGCTTGCGCTCTGCGTTTGGTTGGAATTCAACTTGAGCCTTCCGGCCTCGGCCCAGGGCGCCCATAAACTCAACCCCAAAACGCCTAAAAATATATTTTTCATAAGACGAATTCTATCATATTTATCCGGCCCGGATCATGGTAAAATATAAACTATGGAAACATCTTTGATTCAGTCGTTCTTGAGGCGGACCGAGATCCTGCGCTCCCCCCGGCAGGTCCTGTCCACTTTCGCAGCGACCGACATCGATTATCGCCTCATCTCGCCGGTAGAAGACCTGAGGAACAAAACGCGCTTGCGCGAGGGCAAGGTGACTTCCCACAAGCCCATGATCTTGACCCCCGAATCCCTGCTGGAGAGATTCGAGGGCTTCGGTCCCGAGGCCAAGGAATTCGCGCAATGGATCAATGCTTCGTATCGCGACTTGTTGC
>MGUO01000104.1:0-1044 GCA_001800015.1 Elusimicrobia bacterium RIFCSPHIGHO2_02_FULL_57_9 | reverse complement strand
CAGGGTTTCGCCCCCCGGGTGATTTCCGAATCTCCCCAAACCGTGACCCGGCGGATCGTTTCCGAGCTCGATGGGCGCGACGCGCGCAATCAAGCCGTGATTCTTTGCCCGGACGGCGGCTGGTCGCTGGCCTTGATGAAGTTCACCCTGGATGAATCTGCGCGCTCTTTTCCCACGCATGTGCGGGATATTGAGCGCCGCGGGCTGTTTAATCCGGCGGCCAAGGCCGACGAGAGGCGGCGCCGCGAGATCGAGGCGCTCTTTAACCGGGTCTCCTGCGACCCCGGCGCGCTTAAGACTCTCGGCCAGAAACTGCGCGAGTACGGCCTCTTCGAGCAGTACGAGGACCGCTTCTTCGCCAAGTACCCTAAAGACCTAAAAAACCACTAGGCCCTTTGACCCCCAATGTGCTAAGCTGAGGCCGCTCTGTCGCTGTAAACGTTCCAAAGGAGGTAGGCCATGTTCAGACTCACGAAAGTGGCCCTTGGGCTTTTGGCTCTGGGGCTGTTGTGCTCGAATGCGCGCGCCGAGGGAATCAGAAAGATCGTCGTTTTCTCGCCTGAGACGCCCCTAGCCGAGCGCCTTGCCATCGCGCAAAGCGCGGGAGGCAGTCTCGTTCGCACGCTGGACCTCATCAACGCCGTGGTCATAGAAGTTTCGCAAGACTTGGCTTCAGCCGCGCACGCCAAGCTCAGCGAACGAGCGGAAATCATCCGCATCGACGAGTCGCCCCGCATCAAGTGGCTATTCAGCGGCCCCGCCCCGGCCAGCTTCGCCGACCTTCCGCTGCCGGACATTCACGGCATTATCAAGCCGTTTAAGCCTTCCCAGCAACCCGGCCCGAATCCCGAGATCCCTTCGCCGGACAAGCAGGTAACGCCCTGGGGCATCAAGCGCGTCAATGCCTCCGCCGTCTGGAGTCAAAACCGCGGCCAGGGAGCCCGGGTCGCGGTAATCGATACCGGCGTGGATTCCACCCACCCGGATCTCAAGGGCAACGTGGTTGGCGGCTGGAACGCCATTACCAAAGACGGCAACTACATG
>MGUO01000103.1 GCA_001800015.1 Elusimicrobia bacterium RIFCSPHIGHO2_02_FULL_57_9 | reverse complement strand
ACGGCTTTGGTTTCAACGATTTTCAATCCTATTGGAGAAAAAAGGCCTACGTGTTGGCTGAACGCTTGTGCGCGCGTCTAGCCCGCTGCCTGATTTACGTTTCCCAGGCCAACTGGGATTATGCCCGCAATCATGAACTGGGCGCGCTGAGCCAATACCGGCTGATTCGTTCGGGGATTGAACTAGCCCAGTTCCCGGTTCAAGTCAACGACCGCGGGCAAAAGAAGGCTTCGTTAGGATTGGGGAAGCACAAACCGCTGATCATCTCCATCGGCAATCTCAAGCCCCAAAAAAACCCCGGGGACTTCGTGGCCATGGCCCATAAGGTGAGCCCGGAGTTTGCCGACGCCGAGTTTCTGTTTATCGGAGACGGGCCCCTGCGCAAACGCTTGGAATATCAAATCATCGCCTCGGGCTTAAGCCACCGTCTGTCCTTGCCCGGCTGGAGGCGGGATGCGGGCGAATGCCTGGCGATTTCTGATATTTTTGTCCTGACCTCGTTATGGGAAGGGCTGCCGCGGGCCTTGGTTGAAGCCATGAAAACGGGCCTGCCCTGCGTCTGCTACGCGGCCGACGGCATCGCCGATATTATGAAGGACGGCGTCAACGGCTTTATCGTGCCCATCGGCAATGTCTCGCTTTTGGCCCAGCGGATTATGCAGCTCTTGAAGGATCCGGCTCTGCGCAAAAAAATGGGCCAAAGGGCGGCGCAATCCATCGGGGATGAATTCGACATCGACCTGATGGTCCGAGCGCAGGAGAAACTCTACGATGAACTCCTCATGCAGGAAAATGTGCCGCAATTTAGACTCGCTTGCGAGTTTAAATATTGGTATGATTTGTTCAAATTTAGACAATTCTAGGAGGGCTTGTGGGCCAATACAAAAAAGTCAAGGTTCCCGCCGGGCAGAAAATAGACTGGGAAAACGGCAGGCTCGTCGTTCCTGATAATCCGATCATCCCCTTTTTACCGGGCGACGGAACCGGCCCGGACCTGTGGCGCGCGACCCGAATGGTTTTGGAGGCTGCCGTTGATAAGGCCTACGACGGCAAGAAAAAAATCGCTTGGATGGAAATATTCGCCGGCTTGACCGCCCTGAAAAACTATGACAAGGACACAGTCCTGCCCCAGGAGACCTTGGACGCCATCAAGGAATTCCGCGTGGCCATCAAAGGCCCCTTGACCACGCCCGCGGGCGGCTTTAAGTTCGTGTGCTTGGACTGCGCCGCCGAGCTTAACGAACGGCCGGTAAAATGCCCCAAATGCTCCTCGGAATGGATCACGTCGCGCTTTCGCTCCGTCAACGTGGGCCTGCGCCAAAAGCTAGACCTTTACGCCTGCGTGCGGCCCCTGCGCTGGTTTAAGGGCGTGCCTTGCCCGGTCAAGGCGCCTGAGAAATTCAATATCGTCATTTTCCGGGAGAACACGGAGGATGTATATGCCGGGATCGAATTCGAATACGGCACCCCTGAGCAGAAAGAGGTTTACGAGTTTCTGACTAAGAAAATGGGCAAGAAATTCAACGCCGATGCGGGCATAGGGATTAAGCCGATTTCTTCCACCGGCACCAAGCGCCTTGTGCGCATGGCCATCCGGTATGCTCTCGATCATAAAAAGCCGTCGGTAACCATCGTCCACAAGGGCAACATCCAAAAATTCACCGAAGGGGCTTTCCGGGATTGGGGCTACGAAGTGGCCCGCGATGAATTCCGCGATAAAATCGTCACGGAGGCCGAGCTTTGGGACAAATACGCCGGCAAAATGCCGTCCGGCAAACTCCTGATTAAAGACCGCATTGCCGACCAGACCTTCCAGCAGCT
>MGUO01000102.1:7911-8089 GCA_001800015.1 Elusimicrobia bacterium RIFCSPHIGHO2_02_FULL_57_9 | reverse complement strand
CTGGAAGCGTCGGCGGTGTTGAAATTAGAAAACCCGGCTTGGGCGGGGCTATCGGCCACCAGGGCCTTATCCACCAAGAACATGACCAGCACCGCCGCGGAGGGGATGAGAAACACGCAATACCATGGGAGGGTGGCCAGTATCCAGCCGCCGACCGTCATGGCCAGAAAATAGCCGC
>MGUO01000102.1:1563-7860 GCA_001800015.1 Elusimicrobia bacterium RIFCSPHIGHO2_02_FULL_57_9 | reverse complement strand
GGAACCAGGGCGCATTGATTTTAACGACGGCAAGCGCGCCAAACGATTGGAAATACTGATTGACCGCGTATAAGAGGCTCATGCCGATCAACACCTTGGACGCCCAGCCGTTGAGGAAAAGCAATCCCACACATGCATTAACGGCCGCGGTCCCGATGGCCGCGAATAGAATGGCGCGCCGGCCGCCGAAACGATCGGTGAGAGGGCCGTTGAACACGACCGACAGCGCGTAGGTCCAGAACCCGGCCGTGGCGATCCAGCCGAATTGGGCCTTGGTCATATCGAAACGAGTCATGAATTCGGTGGAGGCGACATTAAGATTATAGCGGGTCATGTAAAAAGTCGCGTAGGTCAGTCCAAGGGGAAACCAATTCTGAAATCGGCGGCGTTTGAATTCCAGGTCGTGCGAAGGTAAATCGGCTGCGCTTATCGTTGATCCCACGTGCCCATCATACTGAATGGCCTCGCATCATAATTGGGTCTTATGGGTATCGCGGGGACAGTCTTAGGTCCCAAGACTTTTAGGACCTTCGATAGCTGTGGAAAGGTCGTTTTATAATCCGCAGTTTTGACACAGTGAAAAAGCGGCTCTTGGCTTCCAGGGCGCCTTGGTATTTTTCACGATTCCCCTTACCGACGCAACAAAGCCGCCTAGGACGTTTTGTTGCGAACAAGAATCCAAGCATGGAATGGATCGGTTACGTGGGGGTGGGCGCCTTCGCCTTGGCCTGGATCCCGCAATGTTGGGATACCGCCAAGGCCGGACGTTGCCCCGTCAACCTGGGATTTTTGCTCTTGGCGTCTCTGGGAAGCTTCTCTTTGGCGGTGTATGCCTTCTGGCGCCGGGACGTCGTATTCTCATCCATCAACACCCTGACGACCTTGGGGGCTCTGGTCAACGTCTTCTATCGCCTCTTTCCACGCGCATGAACCGCCTCATCTCACGCGCTTCTGGGCTTGCCAGTCCCTCTGAAAAAACCTAGAATCCTGTTTCTGATTTCTTAAACGACATGGGGAGAGTGAACAATGATGATATTTTGGCTAAAATCCGCGCCGGCATTCGCGCTGCTGTTATTGGCGACAAACGCGACAGCTCGGGGCCTTGACTGGAATAAGGACCCGCTGAGCGAATTTACCGAATTGCGCGCCGACGCGCAGCTCCCCGAATCTCGAAAAATCCCAGTTTCCCCCGCTAGGCTTGACCAAGGAGCCATCGATGAGGACGACGATCCTGCCCTGGGCGGCAAGGAGGCGCCGGTTGCCTTAATCTCCTTCGGAAGCTACCAATGTCCCTACTCCAAAGCTTTCTATCTGGAGATTCTGCCGCGGCTCCAAGCGGAGTATGTAGACAAGGGCAAGGTTCGATTTGTTTTCCGAGATTTTCCCCTGC
Organism: Elusimicrobia bacterium RIFCSPHIGHO2_02_FULL_57_9; assembly: GCA_001800015.1. Lineage (GTDB taxonomy): Bacteria > Elusimicrobiota > Elusimicrobia > UBA1565 > UBA9628 > O2-02-FULL-57-9. Next base: position 6,470 of record MGUO01000102.1, on the reverse strand, counting down.
CGAAACATAAGAACTCGAAACCGGCGGCCGAGGCTTCGGAATGCGCCGATGAGCAAGGCAAGTTCTGGGACTTTCACGGCGGCCTTTTTCTCAACCAGAAGCGTCTGGGCCCTGAGCTCTATGTGGAACTGGCCCAGCAGTCGGGGCTGGACCTCGCGCGCTTCAAGGAATGCATCGACTCCGGCAAGTACCGCCAGGAGGTTGAAATCGATCACGATTACGGAATTAAAATCGGGGTGACGGGGACGCCGACCGCCTTTATCAATGGAAAGATATTCGCCGGGATGGAGCCCTACGAAAAGTTCAAGGCCCTGATCGACGAGGAACTGGCCAGGCATCCCTAGCGCGCGAGCCCCTATGCCCGATGTCTATGCCGCGATCGCGCACACCCCTCTGGAGATGCAGGAGCGGTTGGCCAAGGTCCTCGAACTGCGGGCCGCCGACCCGCAGCAGGGCCGGATGCTGGACAGCTACCTAGGACGGATTGAATTTCCCCCTAAAGCCCGGGTCCTCGAGGTGGGCTGCGGGACAGGCTCGGTGGCCCGGAAACTGGCCCGGCGGCCCGGAGTCGCGGAAACGATCGGAATAGATCTCTCCGAGCTTTTCTTGGAAAGAGCCCGCGAATTGAGTTCCGGGATCGCGAGGCTTTCTTTCCTAAAAGGGGACGCCCGGTCCCTGCCCTTCAAAGACGCCTCCTTTGACGCGGTCGTCTTTCACACGACTCTTTGCCACCTCCCTGAACCGGAAACTGCCCTTGAGCAGGCCTTCCGCGCCCTTAAGTCCGGAGGCTGGCTGGCGGTCTTTGACGGCGACTATTCCACCGCCTCGGTCGGAGTCGGGGACTTCGACCCCCTTCAAGCGAGCGTGCAGGCGGCGATGGCCGCCTTGGTGCACGACCGCTGGCTCATCCGGCGCTTGGCAAAACTCGCGGCCTGCGCCGGGTTTCTAAACCCGCGGCTCGATACCTACGGGTATGTGGAATCATCCGAGCCGGGGTATATGCTGACCATCATCGAGCGCGGGGCCGATCTTCTCGCCTCCTCGCGCTCTATCGGCCCCGAAATGGCCGCGGCGATCAAGGCGGAGGCGCGCCGGCGCGCAAAAACGGGCGAGTTCTTCGGGCAAATCTCCTACGCAAGCCTTGTCGCCCGCAAACCCCGCTGACAGGCAGGCGGCTAAATCGGCAGCCCCAGCAGGGACTCGATTCTCAGCAGCAGCTCATCGACCCGGAAAGGCTTGGCAATATAGGAGCTGCCCCCCACATCCAGGCTTTTGACGAAGCTCTCGTCGTCCGACCGGGCGGTCATGAAGATAACGGGGATTTCCTTGGACTCGGCGCCGCCGCGGATTCTGCGGCATAGCTCAAAGCCGTCCGGCCCGGGCAGGTTGACGTCCAGCACGAGAATATCGGGGGCAACGCTGTCGACCAGGCCCACGATATCGTCTTCCCCGCTGGAAAGGGCGGTCACGTCGAAACGCCTGGCCAAATTTTTCTCAAGGCTTTCCCTTAAAGCGGCGTCGTCCTCGATAATCACGACCTTGGCTCGCGGCAAACCAACTTTTCTCTTTGTCATAGACTGACTATAGCCATTTCTGGAAGTTGAAATCAATATTTTTTGCGGAAGAACTCAAGGAATTTATTATCGGTGGATAAGATGAGCGTGCTGTCGGCGGGTATGGCCCTTCGGTAGGCCTCGAGCGTGCGCGTGAAGCTGTAGAAATCTGGGTCGGAGTTCATGGTTTGGGCGTAGATGCGGGTGGCCTTGGCGTCGGCGTCACCCTTGATGGACTGCACCTTGCGGTAAGCCTCGGACTCGATGCCCTGGAGGTCCTTGTTGATTTTGCCTTGAATCTTGGCCTGCTCCCCCAACCCGACCGAGCGGATTTTCTGGGCGATTCTCTGGCGCTCAGAAATCATGCGCTCGTAGACCTTGGCCTCGACGCTGGCCTCGTAAGCGATGCGCCGCAGCTGTACGTCGATGATCTCAATGCCGAATTCCTTAAGGCCCGCGCGGGCCTTGTCGATGATGATGGCGCTTAAAGCTTCGCGGCCGACGGTGACTCTCTCGATCTCTCCGGTTATCTCTTCCTCTTCGGCGCCGGGAGCGAGATCGCCCTTCTTTTGGACTTCTTCCAGCTTTTTGCGCACGCGGTCCAAGATGGCGTTGGAATTGCGCACGGCCTCAACCAGATTGTGATTGGAGATCGTGTCGCGCGTGACGGAGTCCAGGATGCCGTCCAAGCGCAGGCGCGCGCCGGATTCGGTCTGGACGGTTTGAATGAAAAGCAGGGGATCGACGATGCGCCAGCGGGCGGTGGTGTCCACCCAGATATATTTTTTGTCCTTGGTGGGAATTTGATTGGGATAGCCGTCCCAGTTCAGGATGCGCTTATCCAGCCGGCGCACCATTTGAATAAACGGCAGTTTAAAGTGAAGGCCGGCCCTGTTGACGGGAGCCCCCACCGGACGCCCAAATTGGGTGATGACGGCCTGCTCCCACTCGGAGAGCGTGTACATCGAAGCGTTAAATAATATAAAGGCCGCGAAGAAGGCGGCGAGCGAAGCTAAGCCGCGATTGGAGTTCATCGCGCGGCCTCGGCGGCGGAGGGTGAAGCCGGAACTTGGCCCGAAGAGAAAACCGGCAAAAGCCCTTGCACGCCCTTATCCACGATGGTCAGCGACTTAACGCGGCCGTATAGGTCTTCCATGGTTTCCAGATAAAGCCGGGTGCGGGTGACATTCGGGGAAACGCGATAAGCCTCCAGCACCGCGCGAAATCTCGCCGCGTCGCCCTGGGCGCGGTTGACCACGGCCGTGGCGTAGCCCTCGGCGTCGCGGATGCTCTGCTCGGCCTTGCCGCGCGATTCGGGAATGACTTTATTGTATTCGCGCTCGGCCTGATTGATGGCCTGTTCCTGCTCCTGCTTGGCGGCGTTGACTTCGTTAAAGGCCGGGCGCACCGACTCGGGGGGATTGACGTCCTGCAGCTTGACCGTCACGATGCGGATGCCGATGTCGTAGCGGTCGAGCACGTCCTGGGTCAGGCGGTGGGCTTCCTCCGCGATCTCCACGCGGCCGGTGGTCAGCACCTCGTTGACGATGCGGTCGCCCACCACGCGGCGCAGGACGGATTGCGATACGTCCCTTAAATTCTGCAGCACCTCGCGCGCGTTGAAAAGATATTTTTTGGGATCCGATATCTGATACTGGACTATCCATTCCACATCGGCGACATTTAAGTCGCCGGTCAAGGTGAGGGATTCCTGTTTGAGGCCTTGGTCGGTGTAGTCGGTGCGCGAGCCCCGTTCCCCGGAGGACCTGAAGCCGAACTCCTCCTGAAGGATCACCTTGGTCTTGACCTTGACCGCCCGGTCGATGCCGAAGGGCAGCTTGAAATGAAGCCCGGGGGGCTCGGTGGAGACGTAGCGGCCGAAGCGCAGGATGACCGCCTCCTCGCTGGGCTCAACGGCGTAGACGGCGCTTAGCACGCCTATCAGGCCGAGCGCGACGATGAGCGAAGGCAGGACGAAGGATTTCCGGCCGCCGAAGCCTTGGGAAAATTTCTTGGACAGGGCTTCCAGAAAATCGTGCATTTCCTGTTTGGACTTATCCGGCTCTTCTTCCCAAGGTTCGCGCGCCATGAACCAAATATTACAAAATATTAAGGTATAATTAATGGATCAATTGTAGGAGGAGTCCTGTCATGAGAATTAAAAGCGAAAAAATAACAACCATAACCAAGAAAAGAACAGCCGCTGCCGCGCCCGCGGCCGAGCCGGAAGCTGTGCTGGATTACCCGCAGGAAGGCGAAGTGATCCGCTCTTCGCAATACACGTTCCGCATCGGCGCGCCCAAGCACGCCCAAGGCGTTGAAATCTGCATCAATCACGGCCCTTGGCAGCCCTGCCGCCAAGCAAGCGGGTTTTGGTGGTATGATTGGTCCGACTTTAAATCCGGGGAGTACCGGGTGACCGCGCGTATCAGCAGCGGAAAGAAAACCGGGAAAGTCGGGGCTTTGACGCCCCGCCGTTTTCAGGTCGATAAGCCCTAAGGGAACCAGGCATGCAAATAAACACTGGGAAGACCGCGCTCTCGTTATTCGTCATCCTCGCCGCCGGCGCTTGCCGGCCCTTGACGGAAGCCCCCGAAACGAAAACCGCCGCGCCGGCGCAAGCCCCGGCTCCCATGGAAGCCCTTATGAATCCCGCGAAAGCCGTCGAACAAGCGCCCGGCGTCTTCCAGGTGCGCGTGAACACCACCAAAGGAGACTTCACCCTCGAAGGGCATCGCGACTGGGCGCCCAACGGAGCGGATCGTTTCTACAATTTGGTCAAAATGGGCTTTTTCGAGGACATCGCTTTTTTTCGGGCCATCGACGGCTTCATGGTCCAGTTCGGCATCCACGGCTCGCCTGATATCGCCGCCAAATGGCGCGAGGTTAATATCAAGGATGACAAAGCCGCCGGACAGTCCAACAAACCCGGCATGGTCAGCTTCGCCACTGCGGGACCCGACACCCGCACCACCCAACTCTTCATAAACTACGCCGACAACGGCCAACTCGACGGCATGGGCTTTACGCCTTTCGCCAAGGTTGTCGAAGGTATGGACGTGGTCAACAGCCTTTATAAGGGCTACGGCGAGGGAGCCCCGCGGGGCAGGGGACCTGATCAGGGCCGCATCCAGATGGAAGGAAACGCCTACTTAAAGAAGGACTATCCGGAGCTGGACTACATCAAGTCGGCCAAACTGCTCTAGCGTTTCAGGCGTTCCAGAATGCGCGCAGCGAATTCGGAGAGGCTGGCGTCGCGCGCGCCCATAACCAGGACCATGTCCCCCGGACGCGCCTCTCGGGCGATCTCATCGATAATGGCATCGCGCCGCGGCGCGTAACCGGCCTTGAGTC
>MGUO01000102.1:0-1548 GCA_001800015.1 Elusimicrobia bacterium RIFCSPHIGHO2_02_FULL_57_9 | reverse complement strand
GGCTTGCGTAATCCTGGGCCGAAATATCCTTGGCCGCCGTGCCGCCCACGTAATAAATATCGGGCAGCCAAAGCCTGTCCTCGGGGCCTAAACATTCCGCGAAAGTCTTGATCAGCTCCTCTTTGAGAAACCGCGCTGGAGCAAAGCCATGAAGCTGAAAAACAACCAGCGCGCGCTTGGCCCGCAAGCGGGCCGCGGAGAGCGCGGCCCGCACTTTCTCGGGGTTGTGGGCGAAGTCGTCGATCACCTCGATGCCGCCGGCCCGGCCCACGCGCTCGAAGCGCCGGCCCACGCCCTCGTAGCCGCGCAAAGCGAAAGCCGATTCCTCCAAGCTCACGCCGATCACCTTGCAGACGGCCGCCGCCGCCAGGGCGTTTTCCGCGTTATGGCGCCCGGGGATGGGCGCGTAGAAATTGACGTCCTCGACCCGGAAACGGCTGCCGTCCGCGGTAAGCTCCAGGCCTGCGCCGCGCAGTTGCCCGGCGAAAAAGCCGAAAGTCAGGCCGCCCGAATGGAAAGCGGCCAGATTGGGCGCATCCGCATTGACCACGAAAGATTCGCACTGCGCCTTAAAACGCACGAAGAGCTCGGCCAGCTCCGAGGTGTCCTTATGGTCTTTGCTCATGTTAAGCAGCACTCCCAGCCAGGGCTTATAGCGGGTCAGGGTTCCATCGCTTTCGTCGGCTTCCATCACCAGCAGATTGGACTCGCCGCGCCAGGCGTTTCCTAACAAGCCTTTTCGCCTCAAGGCGGGCAAATTGGCCCCGGCAGCCAGCCCCGGCGCGCGCCCCGAGGCTTCGAGGATATGAAACACCATGGCCGCGACCGTGGACTTGCCGCTGGTGCCGGCGACCGCGATGGTGCGGCGGCTTTGCGCCAAGGCGGCAAGCTCATCGGCCCGGTGCACCACGCGCAAATTCAATTCGGCGGCGCGCTTTAAATCGGCGTTGTCCGCCTCGATAGCCGTGGAGACGACCACCCGGCTGACGGCGGGCTTAAGCGCGCTGCCGTCCTGGGGAAAAATCTTTATGCCGGCGGCCTCCAGGCGCCGGCGCGTTTCGCCCAGGGCGCCGTGGTCGGCCAGGCGGTCAGAGCCGGTGACCGTGGCCCCGGATAGCGCGTGAATCTGCGCCAAAGCGCTCATGCCGGTTCCGGCCACACCCACGAAATGGATGCGCAGATCGGCCTGTCCCATGATCCGATTATAACCTTTTGAATCGGTCCCGCTCGCTTAAGATCATGGCGGCCACGATCATGGCGCCGCCCAAGGCTTTCCCCGGCACGAAATTTTCGCCGCCCAGGGTCCAGGCGAAAAGAGCCGCGAAGACGGGCTCGAGGGAAAAAATGAACGATACCTTGAGCGGTGGGGCGGTTTTCTGCGCCAGCATCTGAATATAAAAGGCGGAAAGAGTGGGCACGACGGCCAAAAAAACGATCACCCAGGCCGCCTGCGCGCTGGTCACCGCCAGCGGGCGTCCGCTTAAGGCGCTTAAAGCCAAAGCGCAGAGTCCCGTCATCCAAAACTGGTGAAAGGCCAGCAGGATCACA
>MGUO01000101.1 GCA_001800015.1 Elusimicrobia bacterium RIFCSPHIGHO2_02_FULL_57_9 | reverse complement strand
CCGATGTTGCGGACTTTGCCTAAAGGATATTCTCTGGGCATGAAATTACCAGCGGTAATGGGCGAAAGCGCGGTTGGCTTCGGCCATCTTATGGGTATCCTCGCGTTTTTTAAACGCCATTCCTTCTTTCTTGGTGGCGGCCAGAATCTCGTCGGCTAGGCGCGCGGCCATGGGCTTGCCGGTCTTCTGGCGGGCCGCGTCAAGCAGCCAGCGCATGGCGATGGTGGTCGAGCGGGTTTGCGAAACTTCTATGGGAACTTGATAGGTCGCGCCGCCGACGCGGCGGGCCTTGACCTCAAGCAGCGGCCTCACGTTCTCGATGGCCTTGGTCAGAACCGTAAGAGCCTCTTCCTTGGTTTTTTCGGCGATAATCTCCATCGCCCCGTACATAATGTGCTCGGAAGCGTTCTTCTTGCCCTGATAATTAAGCTTATTAACCAGGCGGGAAACCAGCACCGACTGATATTTATAATCCGGCGAGGGCAGGGCCCTGCGATCTCGTGGTCTTAGTCCTTTTCTGGGCATATTTTGCAAGCGAGCGCGAAGCGCTCGCGCGCAGCGTTTATCAACGCTGTCTTCCTCCTTTTCCAATCATGTCTAAGCTTTTACGGCGCCTTCTTTTGGCCTTTTCGCCCCATAAAGCGATCTTCCCTGGCGGCGCCCCTCGACGCCTGCTGCATCCAACACGCCGCGAATAATATGATAACGCACGCCTGGCAAGTCCTTAACGCGGCCGCCCCGGATCATTACGATGGAATGCTCCTGCAAATTGTGTCCCACCCCTGGTATATAACCCGTGACCTCCACACCGGTAGTCAGCTTGATGCGGGCGATTTTGCGCAAAGCCGAGTTAGGCTTCTTGGGGGTGGTGGTTTTCACCTGGGTGCAGACCCCTCGCTTTTGGGGACAAGCCTCGAGGGCCGGGGCCTTGGGTCGGCTCCTCTTCTTGGCGCGGCCGTTTCTGATTAATTGGTTAATAGTTGGCATTATCCCTTCCCGGCGGCTGCGGCCGCCATCTCCAATATTCTTGCGCGGGCTAAAAGCCCGGTCCCGGCCGGTATCATGTGGCCGATAATCACGTTTTCCTTAAGTCCCTTCAGGTAATCGATCTTGGAGGTCGTCGCCGCCTCGGTCAAAACCCGGGTTGTTTCTTGAAAACTGGCCGCGGAAACGAAGGAGTTGGAGGCCAGCGATGCCTTGGTGATGCCCAACAGCACGGGCTCTGCCTGGGCCTCGCGCCCATCTTTCACCTTGATTGCGCGATTGGAGTCGGCGAATGCGAAGCGATTGATGATTTCCCCCTTGAGGAAAGAGGTGTCGCCCGAGTTGACGATCTTGACGTTTTCAAGCATCTGCCGCACGATGCATTCGATATGCCGGTCGGATATGGAAACGCCCTGGAGGCGGTAAACTTCCTGAATGGCGTTGACCAGGAACTCCTGGACTTCCTTGATGCCCTTGACGTGAAGCACGTCGTGCGGGTTGATCGCGCCATCGGTGATCGCCTCACCCACGCCCACGCGGTCGCCTTCGTAAACCACGAGATGTTTGCCTTGCGGAATCAGGTATTCGCGAACCAGATCGGTTTCCTCGTTGCGCACGGAAACCTGGACCAAGCCCTTGGCGCCTATGCCCAGAGACACCGCTCCTTCGATTTCAGAGATAATCGCCGAAGTCTTGGGGCGCCGGGCCTCGAAAAGCTCCGAAACACGCGGCAGACCTCCCGTGATATCCTTGGACTTGGTGACTTCTTGAGGAATTTTGGCGACAATGTCACCGGGACGCATGGGCTGCCCGGATTCAACCAACAAAATGGTGTCGGTGGGCAGCGGATAATGGGTGACGTCCTTGCCGCCTTTTTCAATGACAACGCGCGGGTTAAGACGCTTGCCGGCACCTCCCTCGGTTTTTTCGGTGCGCCGGGTTTCCTGCTCGATGATCTTTCTTTCTATGATGCCGGTGATCTTATTGCGCTCTTCGTGCAAGGTAACGCCCTCGCGCACATCCAGAAGCCGGACTTCTCCTTCATGTTCGGCCACGATAGGCATGGTGTAGGGATCCCACTCGGCTAACAGTTGGCCGGGAACGACCTTAGCACCATTGAGAACTTTCAAGCGCGCACCGTAAAGAATCTTATACTCTTCAGCCGCTCCGATCCCCTTTTCCGAGATCAAGAGCATGCCCGTGCGGGAAACCACGACGATCTGGCCTTCGCGATTTTTAATGGTCCGCACGTTCTTAAACTCAACGGTCCCGGACTTTAAGGATACGACCTGGGAACGCTTGGCCACGCGCGAAGCCGTTCCGCCGATATGGAAGGTGCGCAGGGTCAACTGCGTGCCGGGTTCGCCGATTGATTGGGCGGCGATGATGCCGACCGCCTCGCCGATTTCAACCATGCGGCCGGTGGCGTTGTTCATGCCGTAGCACTTGGCGCAAACGCCCTGACGGGATTCGCAGGTCAGCACGGACCTAGCGCGGACCATCTCGATGCCAGTTTCTTTTATTTTAGCCGCCACCGGGGCGGTGACGATCTCGCCGGCCTTGTAAATGACCTTGTCGGTTGTTTTGCCCTTGCCCTCGGCAAAGGGAGCGGATATGTCCTCGAGCACAACGCGGCCGAGCAGGCGCTCTTCCAAGGGCTCGATGACCTCATCGCCGGTGGACAAGTCACCCAAACGTACGCCGTTGATAGTGCCGCAATCATCCTCGACGATAACCAGATCGTGAGCCACGTCCACCAGACGCCGGGTTAGATAACCGGCATCGGCCGTTTTAAGGGCCGTGTCAGCAAGACCTTTACGGCCGCCGTGAGTGGAAATAAAATATTCAAGAACGGTCAAGCCTTCCCTGAAGTTCGAGATGATGGGTTGTTCGATAATCTCGCCCACGCCTCCGGTCAATTTCTTTTGCGGCTTGGCCATAAGGCCGCGCATGCCCGCTAGCTGCCTAATTTGCTGGCGGCTGCCGCGCGCGCCTGAATCGGCCATCAAATAGACCGAGTTAAAGCGGGGCTTGCCCGCCACAAATTTGTCGAACTCCTCCTTTTTCATGTCGTCGAACATGACATCGGAGATTTTATCGGTCACATGGGTCCAAATGTCGATGATTTTATTGTAGCGCTCGGATTCGGTAATGACGCCGGCCTTCCCTTGCGCCTCGATTTCCTTGACCCTTTTGCGGGCCTGGGTAATGACTTCTTTCTTGATGCCGGGAATATGCATATCCGAAATGGAAATGGATAACCCCGCCATGGTGGCGAAATGATAGCCAAGTCGCTTTAAGTCATCGAGCAAAATGACGGTGCGGTAATGCCCGAGTTCCTTGTAGCATCGTTCCACAAGCTGGGAAAGTTCTTTTTTGCCCTGCGGGGCGTTGATGTAGCCTAATTCCTGCGGCGCAACATCGTTGAAGAGAACGCGGCCAACCGTGGTCCAATCAGTCCACTCGGCAAGCTTGGGCGCCTCGGTTTTCTTGCCTTCGACTTCCACGATTTTATTGATTCCGCGGACTTTAATCTTGGCGTGAAGATCGACCTTCTTGTTTAGATAAGCGGCGACGACTTCGCTCTTATCCACGAACACCATGCCTTCGCCGATTTCGCCGACTTTGTGCTTGGTCAAATAGTGAATGCCCAAGACCATATCATGGGAAGGCACCGCGATAGGACGGCCCGAGGCGGGAGAAAGAATATTATTGGAAGCCATCATGAGCACGCGCGCTTCCAGTTGCGCTTCCTGCGACAGCGGCACATGAACGGCCATCTGGTCGCCGTCGAAATCGGCGTTGAAAGCAGCGCAGGTTAGGGGGTGAAGCTGGATAGATTTCCCCTCGATGAGCACAGGCTCGAAAGCCTGAATTCCCAAGCGATGCAGGGTCGGAGCGCGGTTTAGCATCACCGGATGGTTCTTAGTGACGAATTCGAGGATGTCCCATATCTCAGGACGCGCTTTCTCGAACATGCGCTTGGCGGCCTTCAGCGTCAAGCTCTCGGATTTCATGAGCTCACGGATGATGAAAGGCCGGAAAAGCTCCAAGGCCATTTCCTTGGGAAGACCGCACTGGTTCAGTTTAAGGTGCGGGCCGACCACGATAACCGAGCGTCCGGAGTAATCTACGCGTTTGCCCAGCAGGTTTTGCCGGAAGCGTCCTTGTTTGCCCTTGAGAATATCGGAAAGGGATTTGAGCGGCCGATTGCCCGCGCCGACAACGACACGGCCGCGCGCGCCGTTCTCAAAAAGCGCATCGACGGCTTCCTGCAGCAGACGTTTCTCGTTGAACACCATGACCTCGGGCGCCCGCAGGGCCTCGATGTGCTTGAGGCGGTTATTGCGATTGATGATGCGGCGATAAAGATCGTTTAAGTCGGAAGTGGCGAAGCGGCCACCCTCCAAGGGAACCAAGGGACGCAGCTCCGGCGGAATCACCGGCAGGATGGTGGTGACCATCCACTGAGGCTCGTTGCCGGACTCGACAAATCCTTGCAGGATGCGCAGACGGCGGATTAACCGGGATCTCTCCGCCTCGGAGGTCACGGTCTGAATCTCTTCAAGAATATTGGCGGCCTCTTCCTTGGGCTTAACCCTGGAAAGAAGGGCATGAATTGCGCCGGCGCCGATGCCGACTTTCAGCTTGGAGCGAAACTCCGCCTTGGCCTTGCGCACTTCCTCTTCCGAGAGAAGATCGCAGGCCTTATAAACGGTTCGGCCGTCGGCGTCAATTAAGTCCTCAAGCACGATATACATCGCATAGTACACCACGCGCTCGAGGTCGGAGGTCCTCATGTTTAAAACAATGCCTATACGCGAAGGAGTCTTCTTAAGGAACCAGATGTGCGTCACCGGAACGGCCAGCTCGATATGGCCCATGCGTTCGCGCCGGACCTTGGCCTCCGTCACCTCAACGCCGCAGCGATCGCAGACAATCCCCTTGAATTTTACCCAGCGGTATTTTCCGCAGGCGCACTCGTAATCATGCGCCGGTCCAAAAATCCTCTCGCAGAAAAGGCCGTCGCGTTCAGGCTTAAGCGTGCGGTAGTTGATGGTTTCCGGCTTTTTGACCTCGCCGTAAGACCAAGAGAGGATCTGCTCCGGCGACGCCATCGACAGGCGAATCGCATCGAAGTCAAAAAAGTCAAGAGCGTCGACTTTCTTTTTTTTCTTGCCGCCTAACGATAGTTTCTTTTCCGCGGTCGCTATATATGCCATATCACGCTTTCCTTGCGGCTTCTTTGGCCGTTTCTTTCTTTACCTTGGCGCCGTTCGTCGCCCCCTTGCCAAGCTTTAACAGCTCGACGTTGAGGCCGAGGGCCTGCAGCTCCTTGACTAGAACCTTGAAGGATTCGGGCACGCCGGGCTGCGCCGGGGCCTCGCCCTTAATAATGGATTCGTACATCTTGGTGCGCCCGTTCACGTCATCGGACTTGACCGTCAAGAATTCCTGCAGGGCGTAGGCCGCGCCATAGCCTTCAATGGCCCAGACTTCCATTTCGCCGAAGCGCTGGCCGCCGAACTGCGCCTTGCCGCCCAGAGGCTGGCGGGTGATCAAACTGTAAGGGCCGGTTGAACGGGCATGAATTTTATCCTCAACCAAATGGATGAGCTTAAGGATGTACATGGTGCCTATGGAGACCTTCTCGTGGAAGGGTTCGCCGGTGCGTCCATCGCAAAGAGTAATGCGGCAGTCGTCGGAGGGCAAGTATTTCTCGGGAACGCCCTTCTCTCGCAACATTTTCTTGGCTTCCTCAACTTTTTGCTTGACCTCGGTTTCCGTGGCGCTGTCGAAAACCGGGTTGATCATCTGGGTGTCCAGGGTGCGGGCAGCCCAACCCAACATGGTTTCAAGCAGCTGTCCGACGTTCATGCGCGAGGGCACGCCCAGAGGCGAGAGAACCACATCCAGCGGAGTGCCGTCCGGAAGGAAAGGCATATCCTCCTCGGGTAAAATCTTGGCGACCACTCCCTTGTTGCCGTGACGGCCGGCCAGCTTATCGCCGACCTGCAGCTTGCGACGAGAAGCAATATAAACCTTGACCACTTTATTGACGGTCACGGGCAAATCATCGCCTTCCTTGATGGCTTCCTTCTGGCGGGCGGCGTCCTCGCGAAGTTTTTTCTCCATCACCTTATAAAAAATATGGAGGCGCTCTTCCTCAGAATTGCGCTTTCCGGCCGCCATGGAGCTCAGGGCCGCCAAGGACTCCTTGCGGTGCGTCCTTAAAGCGGTCAGATCGGCTTCCAGCTTGCCGTTAACCGCTTCAAAGCGCTTGCGCTCTTCCGGCTTGCTCAGTTTTTCGCGGCGGACGAAAACACGGGTGCCTATAACCTTGCCGGAAATGCCCGGCGGCACGCGCAGGGAAGCGTCCTGCACATCCTCGGCTTTTTTGCCGAAAATTACTTTCAGCAGCCGCTCTTCCGGGGTCAGCTGCTGCTCTCCCTTAGGGGTCACCTTGCCGACCAGGATATCGCCCTGTCGGACATTGGTTGAGGGAACCACGATGCCGGCTTCATCAAGGGATTCCAGGGCCTCGGCGCCGACGTTGGGAATGTCGCGCGTGATCTCCTCGGCGCCCAGCTTGGTGTCGCGGGCCTCGACCTCGAATTCTGAGATGTGAATCGAGGTGAAAACATCCTCTTTGACCAGCTTTTCGGAAACCAGAATAGCGTCTTCGAAGTTATAGCCTTCCCACGGCATGAAACCGACCAGCAGATTGCGGCCCAGGGCCAATTGGCCGCCGGAAGTCGCGGGGCCGTCGGCCAGCACGGTGCCGGCCTTAACATAGCCGCCCGTTGAAATCAGGGGGGTTTGATTGATGCAGGTATCCTGATTTGAACGCCGGTATTTTTTAAGAGCGTAAAGATCGATCTGATCCTCGATATTCTTTTCCTTGCCGTCAGCATGAACAGCGATAAGATCGCCCGCGGAATAGATGATGCGGCCGGCGCGCTTGGCCACCACGCAGGAACCCGAGTCCCGCGCCACCGCTTCTTCAACGCCGGTGCCCACCACGGGGGGGTCGACGTGAAGCAAAGGCACGGCCTGGCGCTGCATGTTGGCGCCCATCAGAGCACGGTTGGCGTCGTCATGCTCAAGGAAAGGCACCAAGGCGGCGGAAATGGAGACGACTTGAAGCGGGGAAATATCCATGTAGTCGACCCGGCTGGGCTCAACCACGGGATAATCCCCGCGCGAGCGGCAGCTGACCATATCGGAGACGATCTTATCTTTCTCCAGCGGCGTATTGGCCTGGGCGACGATCATGCCGCTTTCGGCGTCCGCGTTTAAATATTCGACGTCCCCGGTCAAGCGGCCCTTGGAGGCCTTCCGGTAAGGCGATTCGATCAATCCGAATTCGTTGATGCGCGCGTAGGAAGCCAGCGAGGTGATCAGGCCGATGTTGGGACCTTCCGGAGTTTCGATCGGGCAGATGCGGCCGTAATGGGTGTAATGAACGTCGCGCACCTCGAAGCCCGCGCGCTTGCGATTAAGACCGCCCGGACCAAGAGCCGAAAGACGCCGTTTGTGGGTGATCTCCGAAAGCGGATTAATCTGGTCCATAAACTGCGATAGCTGGGAGGTTCCAAAAAACTTGCGCAGAATGCCGACCATGGGGGCGGTGTTAAGCAGGTTGCGCGGGGTGATCAGCGTCTTATCCTGCACGCTCATGCGGTCGCGGATGACGCGGGACATCTGGGCCAAGCCCACGCGGATTTGGTTTTCCAAAAGTTCACCCACGCCTCTAACACGCCGGTTGCCAAGATGGTCGATGTCGTCGAGCCTAACCGGGAAATTCTTGTCCAACATGGAGGAAGCCGCCGCGCGCCACTCGGCGAAAGCGGAACTGAAATCCATGAAAGAAAACCGGTCTTTCTTCAGCCCCTGCTTTGTGCTATCCATGTCTTCTTCCGAATCTTTTTCATGCAGATCGATGGCCGGCACCTGATTGGACGCCTCGCCGCCGACCCGTTTGCCGCAAGCCTGCCACTGGGCCTTATATTCTCCCGGTCCTTCGTATTGCAAGCTGCGCGCCGGCATTGGGCCATACTTCGGCTCACCATCCATGAAATGCGTAACACCGCCGTTAAGGGCGATGATG
>MGUO01000100.1 GCA_001800015.1 Elusimicrobia bacterium RIFCSPHIGHO2_02_FULL_57_9 | reverse complement strand
CATTTCCGGGAATCTCGACCGGGTGCGGTGGGAAAACGCCCAACAACTGGTAGAAAGCGCCATCACCGCGGTTTCGGCCGCGCAGCCGGCGACGCCGGCCAAGCGGCCCTCAAAACCGAGGCTTTGGGTGCATACTTTCAAATACGCCATTCCTAAGCGGTTTCCCGATACCGTGGGCCATATCCGCATAGGCAGCGTATCGCATAAGAATTTTTCTTTCAAGGATGTGAATGCGCTTTGGGACGTGCGCGAGATCACCCCGACCCTTACCAAAGCGACGGGAGACGTGCGTCTGGGCTTCGGCCCCGGACGCATCGAGGACATACAAGCCGTACAGGCCTCTCATAAATTTCTTAAAATTGTCTTTCTGCCTTATATTTACATGCATAAGATGAACAGCCTTTCCGTGCTCAGCGCCGGCACGGCTTATCCCAAGACTCTGGATTTTACCCGCATCGAAGGCCGATACGGCATCCAGAAAGGCGTGGCCACCACCGAATTTTTCCACGTGGACGGGCCGCAGCTGGTGGCCTATGCCGACGGCACCGCCGATTTCGGCTCCGAAAAGGTGGACATGAATATTTTGACCCGCTTGACGGGTTATCGCGCGCCTCTGCCTGAATGGTGGGTGGATGAAATAGGCCGGCCCGCCATCGGTTTCCGCGTCATGGGCAGCCTCAATTATCCCGATATCGAGCCGCGGCTGCGTAAAATGGCCGAGGGGGAAATCGAGAAGGCGCTGGAGGCGGCGCGCGTGCGTGCCAAGGCGCGTTTCGAGGCGATCGAGAAGCTGCAGACTCTATAGCTGGGAGATGACAATTATGAATAAAATGGACGTTCTCGGGCTTTTGCAGGAGCACGGCGCCGTGGTTTCTGGGCACTTCCAGCTGGCCTCCGGGCTGCATAGCCCGATTTACATTCAAACGGCCTTGGTTTTGCAATACCCGCATGTGGCCCAGAAAATCGCCAAGGCCCTGGTGGCCAAGTTTCCGCAAAAAATCGACGTGGTGATCTCTCCGGGCATGTCCTCGGTCGTGCTGGGCCAAGAGGTGGCTCGAATTCAAAAGTGCCGGGCCATATTCGCTGAGCGGAACAACGACATGATGGCTTTCCGGCGCGATTTTAAATTGGCTCGGGGGGAGCGCGCTCTGGTCGTGGAGGACGTGGTGACCACCGGGCGTTTGACTGCCGAGATTATCGCTTTGGCGCAGGCCTACGGCGCCAAGGTGTTGGGCGTAGGCGCCATCGTTGATCGCGCCATGAGCGCCCTGGCGCTTTCGGTGCCGGTGCGCACCCTCATCTCCTATCCTTTGCAGGTCAGCCCCCCGAATTCCTGCCCGCAATGCGAAGCGGGAATTCCGCTTTCCGACGCCGGCAAGCAAGCGACCGGCGCCCAGGAAGGAGAGTGAGGCGGCCATGATCGAACGATACGCGCGCGAGCAAATGACGAAAATATGGTCCGAGGCCAATCGCTTCAAGTTGATGCTTCAAATCGAGGAGACTTTTTTAGAGACGCTGGCTGCCGATAAGGAAATCCCGGCCTCCGAGATCAGGCTGCTTAAATCCCTCCTGCATCGGCCGCTTTCCGATAAGGCCAAGGGCCAGGAATCCAAATCCGGCCATGAGGTGATCGGGCTGTTGTCCGCGGTCGCCCATGAGCTGGAAGCCAAGGCCCCGCATCTGGGGCGCTACCTGCATTACGGCTTGACCTCCTCCGACGCGCTGGATACCGCCTTGGCCATGCAGCTGCGCGACAGCGCGGATCTTTTGCGAGAAGATTGGCAGCGTGTCGCCTC
>MGUO01000099.1:14472-15395 GCA_001800015.1 Elusimicrobia bacterium RIFCSPHIGHO2_02_FULL_57_9 | reverse complement strand
TTTAAATGGCGTCGTCAAAGCGGTGTAGCAGCCTTCAAGCTTCATACCGGGATGATCTCATCAAGAATGTGTTTGCCGATATTGGGTTTCAGGGCGTCTTTGATGACCAGATCAACCTTTACGCCCAAAAGATCGTTTAAGTAATCAGCGAGCTCCATGAATTGAAATAACCCAGGCGGATTGAAAAACTCCACCAGAATGTCCAGATCGCTTTTCGCCGTCTGTTGGCGCCGGCTGTATGATCCAAAGATGGCCATGGATTGCACGGAAAAACGCTTGGCCATGCCGGCCTTGTCTTTGCGCAGCACGTTTAGATAGCGCGACAGATCTTTTCCTCGCCCCGTTTTCATATGTTAATCTCGCCAGTATAGATAAGTTGGGCGGGACCCTCAAGCCATATATCGCCGTACTGTTTCCCCCCGCGGTCAGTCTCAAAGCAAGCTTTAAGGATTTCCCCACTGCGCACCTTGATCTTAACGGGGGGGCGGCATTTGCCAAGAAGAAATCCGACCAGGGCGGCGGCCGCCGCCCCCGTGCCGCAGGCCAAAGTCTCGTCCTCCACCCCGCGCTCGTAAGTTCTCATGTTTATGGCGCCGGAGCGTATGCGGATAAAATCCACGTTGGCTCCCGAGGGGGAAAAAATACTGTGGCGGCGCATGGCGCGGCCCACTTCAAGGACCGGAAAATTTTCCAAATTCCGGACCTCGATGACGGCATGGGGAACCCCGGTGTTTAAATAGTTAGCCGTGTAAGATTTTCCCAAGACGCTTATTTTAAGTCCTGGGCGCAGATCGCGCACCGGCGGCATGAGCAGGGCCGCGCTGCCGGGCGTGGTAATACGCGCCCGCAGCGGGCCGGCGCCGGCTGCTAAGGAAAACCCCTTGTTCCCTCTCGTCCAGCCTTGGTCATACATCCAGAGCGCC
>MGUO01000099.1:10551-14449 GCA_001800015.1 Elusimicrobia bacterium RIFCSPHIGHO2_02_FULL_57_9 | reverse complement strand
GCCGTTGCCGCAGAAGGCCTCCGAGCCGTCGGCGTTAAAATAGCTTAAGCTGGGAATGCGGCCCCGTTTGACCAGAAGCAAGCCGTCGGCGCCGATGCCGAGCCGGCGGTCGCAAAGCCGGCACACATGGCGCCGAACGTATTTCCCTATATCGGCGCCGGTACGGCCCGCTGTCGCTTGCCGCGCCAAGCGATCCAGCAAGATGAAATCGTTGCCGGCCCCCGACATCTTGTAAAAGCGGATTTTCACGATATTAAGGCCGCTCTTTGAGCCAAGAGGCCATGGCGGCGGAAAGCCGGCTGACAAATAAGGCCTGCGGTTTGCCCGCGGCGGCGGCTTCCAGGTCGCGGCGGGCTTCTCGGCCGCGGCCGGCTTGCAGATGGACGCGCGCACGTATCCAGCGCGCCAAGGCATTGTTGGGATCGGCGTTTAAGGCCTCCTGCGCCGAAGTCCCCGCCTCTTGAAATCGATCGGCTTCCAGCAGCCAAAGGGCGCGCAGCAAAGAAATGTCCTTGCGCCGAGGATGATGTTGGATCGCCGCTTCCAGGGTTTTCAAGGCCTCGCTTAACCGGCCCGAGCCGCGTTGGACAAAGGCCAGCTGCACCAGCGATTCGGGATTGTTTCGGGACAAATCCAAGGCCTTGTTCACGGCCAGTTCGGCCGTCTTGTAATCTTTCATCTCCAGAAGAACGTCGGCGTAATCGCGCCAGACGCCGGCGTTTCCCTTCCATTCTTCTAGGGCTTTCTCGTAATGCTGGGTGCTGCGCTCCAAATAGCCCAGGGAGTGGTCTATTTGACCCAGCCCCAGATGCGCCGCCGCGTTATTGCGGTGTATATCCAGGACCTTGCGATAGACCGGCGCGGCATGCTCCTCCAAGCCGCTTCTGTGCAGCAGATAGGCCAATTGGCTGAGAAGATTGATATCTTTTGGAAAGAGTTTTGCGCCGAGCTGATAGACGCCCAGGGCTTTATCGCCCTGCTGGCTGCGTTCGTAACTGACGCCCAGTAGAAAATAGGCCTGGCGCAAATCGTCCTTGCGCAGCTTTTGCATGGCCTCCGGCGATAATCCGGCTATGACTTCCGAGAAGTTTCCCGCTTCAAAAAGCTGTTTTGACCGGATCAGCCTGTCGCTGCCGGAGGGCAGCACGGGGGCGGAGGCGGCAGCGCCCGCCAAGCCCAGCACGATCAGTAGAATGTTCGTCATCGGCCCCGGTCGCTTCCTTTCTGTAGATAATCCTTCATCAGAGAGTCCAGGGAAAACAGCAGGAGGCTCTCCTTGGCCGCGGTTACTTTTTTACTGGCCGCAACGACCCCTCTATCCACGGTCTCGTTGGCGCGCTTGGCGTCGGAGAATCCGATATCGCCCACGGCAGGCTCGATAAGGAAATTCGCGTCTTTTTTCTGTTCGCGGGAGAGAAGAGAACCCCGGATGTCGATGACTTGTTCGAGGCTTTGGAAAACGTTCTTTGGCTTGGCATAGGTGTAGTCGCTCTCGGTAATGCTGGCCAAGACCCAATCGGCGCCCAAAAGCCTTGCGGCGTCTATGGGAATAAAGTCTACCACACCGCCGTCGACCAAATAGCGATGGCGGTATTCCACCGGAGCGAAGACGCCGGGGAGATTCATGCTCGCGCGTACGGCCGGCGCCAGCTCCCCATTGCGGAAGATGATGCCTTCGCCAGAATAGAGGTCCATGGCCACGCAGGCGAAAGGTTTTTTAAGCTCATCGAAGGTTATGTCGCCGATTTCCTCCCTCACGAATTTTTCCACGTTCTTGGAAGACAGGAGCTTATCAAAAAGCAAAAGCCGCAGCAGGGAGAAGGAATTAAGATTGCTTCCGGAGCTGACCTTGAGGCTTGCGGCCAATTCCCGAAGCCGCTTGACGGATTTGCCGGAGGCATAAAGCGCGCCCACGATGGCTCCCATGGATGTGCCGGCCACCACATCGATCGGGAAATCCGCGTTTTCCAAGACAGAGATTACGCCGACGTGGGCCGCGGCGCGCAGCGATCCGGCGGAAAGAACCAGTCCCATGACGGGACGTTCCCCTTTAGGCTTGGCGATTAATTGCCGCCAGAGATGATCGCGTAGAAGAGCGTCCGGGGTCATATCCGGCAAGGCGCAAACTGGGCCGCACAATATGAGGCAGGAAAGAAGACAGAGAGCCGGCGCGCGCATCACGGCTGGATTTCCCGGCCGACGGCCCGCTCGAGCCGGGCCTGGGCCAGGATGTGTTCCGTCAGGGCCGAAAGATAGTTGAACTTCATTTCCAGCAAGGCGCTCAAGGCGCGTATCTTTCCCAACGCTTCGTTCGGCCGGCGATCGGCCGATTCAAATAGGGCTTGTACGCGGCGGTAATGGCTTTCGCGCAAGGGCCATTCTTTCTGCCAGTACTGTAGGTTTTCGTAGGACTGCCGGACTTCCAGCCGCACGCGGTCCTGCAGTTCCGCCCGTTTAAGCTGTCCCTGGCGCTGCTCGGCGCGGCGCTGCTTAACCTGGCTCCAGTAGTCATAAGAGAATGGAATGCGGATGCCGATAGTAGCGTCCCAATTATTGCCGCGCAGCGGGAAGCGCCGATCGGTCAATTCGTAATCGCTGCCCAGAAAGACGGTGGGGATGCGCCGGGCCGAGGCCAGGTTGACGGAAAGAGCATCCATTTGGGCTTTGTAGGTTTCGGACTGCAGTTCCGGGCGAAGTTCCAGGGCCCATAACGAAGCTTTCTCGATGTTGATGTCGACGGGCCTGCTCTCCAGGGAGCCGACGATCTTAAAAGGGGTATCTAACTCGAGGTTCAGGTTTTTTAAAAACGCCAAGCGGCTTAAATCCAGGTTATGTTCGGCTTCGGAATTCCTGGAATGGGCCGTGGCCAGGGTCAATTCCAGTTCGATGCGCTCCCAAGAGTTCTGACGGATCCCCGCCGCCAGTTTTTCCACGGCGCGCAAGTGCGCGCGGCTGGTTTCGGCCCTGGCCTGGGCCAGGAGCAGGCGATAAAAAACCTCCTTGACCGAAAATACCAGATCCATTTTGACCGATTCAAAATTGCTGATGGCTTGTTTTTGGGCGGCTTGGGTCAGCCTGAGGGTATTGATGGTGCGCTGGCCTTCATACAACGACATGCGCATATAGCCCCGGCCCGAATAAATATAGTTGGTGTTGGCGCCGTAGGTTGCGGGGCTGTCGGGAAAAAGCAGGATATTACGAAAATCGCTGGATAAGGAGAAGGGGTAGCGGGCCTCGTATTTCGTGGCGCTGGCCTGCAGGCCGAATTCGGGCAGGAAAAGGTATTTGGCCTCGCGGACGCGCTCTTCGGCTATGATTTTGTCCTGTTCGGCTGAAAGCAGGCGCGCGTCGTTGAGCGCCGCCAGCCTGCGGGAGTCCTCCAGGGTGAAGGTCTTTTGGGTGGAGAGGGAGCTTGGCGGCAACGATTGGGCGGCGGCAATGGAAGATAAAGACAGAAAACAACAGAAGAGGCGTAGGGTTGAAGACGGCTTGTTGGCCATACCTTTGGGCTTTTCCGCCCCGGCTTCGCCGGGGCGGTTACGCTTTGCCCTGCGGGCAAAGCGTTTGTTTAAATTTACACTTTGAACGATTTGGTCAAATGATCGAGTTCTACTTTCAAAGACAATAAGTCATCGCGCAGAGATCCCGCGGCGCCATCCGGCGCTCTTTTGATGATTTCCGTCACCCGTTCCCCGATGCGCGCTGCGAGATTCCTGTCCTTTTGAATCAATGCCTGCAAGGACGCCAGCATCCCATTGAATTCCTCCTGCAGCTCGAGCAGTTCATCGCCCGTGCGCAGGGATACCCGGTGGGTGAGATCGCCCGAGGAGACGATCTGGGCGCTTTTCTCGAAACGGTAGATCGGGCCGGCAAAACGGTGGGAAACATAAAGCGAGAT
>MGUO01000099.1:8291-10499 GCA_001800015.1 Elusimicrobia bacterium RIFCSPHIGHO2_02_FULL_57_9 | reverse complement strand
GACGCTTAGGAAAACCATCCCGATGTATTTCAGCTGCAAAGAGCGCTTGATAAGCACCGTGCGGCGCTGAAACTGTTGGGTATCAGCCATGGTGCGCGACAATGGGGCGCCCGGACAGGGCGTCGACGAGGTCGAACCACTCCTTGGTAACGGTTTTTAGCTTGGCCGTGGCTGCTTCAAGCGGGACAGGTGCCACCTCGTTTCCTCGCTGGGCGACCATAACCCCGAATTTCCTCTCAGAAACGAGCTCGGCGGCTTTAACGCCTACGCGGGTGGCCAGAATGCGGTCAAAAAGGGTGGGAGGGCCGCCGCGCTGGATATGGCCGATCACCGCGGTCCGTGTTTCGATTCCGGTGTTTTTTTGGATGAGTTCGGCGAGCTTCTCGCCCACGCCGCGCTCCTTGAGAATCATGTGGTCGAATTCATCGAGCTTTTCTTCCTTGTCTTCGCCCAGGTCGATGGCCTCCGAGGTGACCACCAGCGCCACTTTTTTGCGGGCATGGGCGGCTTTAAGGCGGGCGGACATCTGCGCCACGTCCACGCGCCTTTCCGGCACGCAGATATAGTCGGCGCCGGCCGCTATTCCCGTAAATAGCGCCACCCAGCCGGCATGGCGGCCCATAACCTCGAGCACCATGATGCGCCGGTGGCTGCGTCCGGTATCGATAAGCCGCTGGGCGGCGTCCATGGCGATGGTCACCGATGTGTCAAAGCCGAAGGTATAATCCGTGGCTGAAAGGTCGTTGTCCATGGTCTTAGGCACCCCGACCACCGGGGCTTGGTGCTGGCGATAAAGCTTGGCCGCCACGCCCAAGGTGTCTTCGCCTCCCATGGCCACCAAGGCGTCCAGGGAAAGATTCTTAAACGCGGCCAAAGTCGCTTCCACGCCGCCCTCTTTTTTGTACGGGTTGGTTCTTGAGGTGCCTAGAACGGTACCGCCCAATCCCACGATTTCCTCGACCATTTCCGGGGTTAAGGGCTTGGCGTTGGCTCCGATCATGCCTTTCCAGCCTTCCTGGATGCCGACGCATTCGTAGCCGAGGGAGGAGGCCTTAAGCACCACGCCCCGTATGGCGGGATTAAGTCCGGGACAATCGCCTCCGCCGGTCAGAATCCCGATGCGCTTCATGATCAATAGTCCCCTTTAATGGGAGCGGCGCAAGAGGCCTTCTGGCCTTTGTCCAAATACCAGGCGGGCGCCACCGCGGCGGCGAGTTCAGCGGGTTTGATGCTATAGCGCTCCAGCCAGGCTTGAGCATGGGTGTCCACTATTTTATTGAGCATTTTCATGCGCTCCACTCCCGTGGTTTTTAGGAATTGGGTTTGAGCGGCCCGCGTCGGCTGCTCGAAATATTCGTTGAATATGGCGCGGCCGGCCATAGTGCCGCTAGAGCCGGCTTTCATCGCCATTTCAACCTGCTTGATAAAGAGATCGAACTTTTCTCCGGCGGATAAAAGCACCCAGGGCCGGAGTGCGGCCTCGTTGAGCCGCCCCAGGTTTTCCACCATCTGGGATTCGGAATCATCCTTGATATTGCCGGGGAACTCGAGCTTCAGGATGTCGGTATGCGGGCCTATGAGCCGGGTGGCTTCAAGAATATTTTTAACCTTACGGGATTTATAAGAGGGAGCGCTCTTATCCTCGCCTTTGCGCGGGAAGGAGAGTTCTTCTGTCATAAGCAGGATGTCTTGTTCCCGGCAGGCCGTGGCGACTTTCTCGACGAAGGCGATCTGGGCCTTGACGTTTTCCTTGTTCTCGGTATCGAGATAAACCAGAAGCTTGACGGCCGAAGCCCCCATGCGCTTGATCTTCTCAACCGACCAGCCCGGCTCGTATTCCGATGGGATGCCGGCATCCTTGGAGGCCTCGCAGCGCACGATAAGTCCGACACGTTTGGGCAGGGAAAAGGAATTGACGGCTTGGCGCGCGCTAAAATTGACATCGAGAAGGGCGGCGCTGGCGTGCTCGCCCAAAATGCGGACCATCTCCAGCTTGGTGTCGCGGATTTCCTCATAAGTCGGTTCCGCCGGCTGACCTGCCTTCTCATGCATGGCGCGCAGGGCTTTTTTAAAGGAGTTGGATTGGTCCAGGGCCAAGACCTTGAAACGATTGTTTTGATCGGTGATTTGCCGCAGGCCCATGAGCTTGCCTGGGCTTAAATCAACGAAATGTTCCTTAAGGGCCGCACTGGGTTTGCTTGTCGTCGT
>MGUO01000099.1:0-8256 GCA_001800015.1 Elusimicrobia bacterium RIFCSPHIGHO2_02_FULL_57_9 | reverse complement strand
ATAAATGCGCAGCCCCGAGTTAAAGCGGCTATTGTCAATGTCGTTGATATTGTCCCACTCGGTCATGAACGAGACTTTATCTTGAATATTATAGCTCAACGCGAGGGCCCCGAAAAACGAGTTTGAGTCGAAGTCCGAGACGTTCACCGAGGGGTGAAGCAGCAGGCCCGGCAGGCCCAGTTCCTGGGAGGCCGCCAGGAAGAGGCCGCGATGGCGTTGGTTGTAGCGCTTGCGCATCTGATCATACAGATAGCCCTGCCCGTCAAAGCCGATAGCCAGCGAGGGCAGCATCCGGTCGCCATCGTAGAATCTGTATTTAACCTGGACGCCGGGCTCGCGCAGGCGCACCGTGGTGTCGCTGCCGATAAGATTATCCGCGGTCAGAGAAGCCCCGATATTGAGGCTCGGGAAAACTCCGAAGGACAAGTATTGCAGCACCCCTCCGCTTGAGTAAAAGCGGCTGCGCGCCGAGTAGCCGCCGTAGTCCAGGACAAAGGCGGTCGGCGAGTCCGTCAAATCAACGTCGGGCTGCAGCAGGGTTGACTCATGCGAGGAGTCCCCGGCTTTGGGTTTAAGTTCCAACGGCTGAGCGTCGGCCCTCGCGAGGAGGAAGGGGGAGGCTGCCAGGATCACCGACAGGAGCAGATATTTCATGCCGCTTTTCCCAGGATTTCGGTGATCTTGTCATGCAGTTGCGCCATTTCAAAAGGCTTTTGGAAAACGTCCTCCGCCCCGCTCATGAGAGCGATGCCCTTTTCCCTTGCCGTGTCGCGGCTGGTCATGAGCATGATGTGGGGGGCCTTATTGCCCAGCTTGTTTGTCACCTCATAAGCCACGTGGTAGCCGTCGATATAAGGCATCATCACATCGAGAAGGATAAGGTCCAGTTTTTCGACCATGGCGATTTGCAGGGCGTCCTTGCCGTTGGCCGCGGCCAGGATTTCATAACCCTGATGGGCCAGGTCCATCTTAAGCAAATCCAGCAAGTCCGGGTCGTCGTCGGCTACTAAGATGCGCTTTCGATCCGCCATGATTTCTCCCCTAAAATTGTCTCGATGGATTCTAACAAATTTTCGTCAAGTCGCACGCGTTGATCCAGCTCCAAAACCGCGGTTCCTTCCGGAGTCTCGTGATCCAGGAAAACAGGGCAGTTGCCGGGATGCCTGTCCATGGCCTGGCGCAGGCGCTGCAGGGCGTCCTCTTCCAAGCCTGAGGCGCCCGCCAAATATAATTTACGCCCAAAACGGATAAGTGCCATGTCCAGGGGCTGAATCTCATCGACAATCAGCTCGGGTTCGGCTTCGGGCCCTTCCCCGCGGAAGCTAAGCCTTCCGGATACCGATGAAATCGAGCCCGGGGCCAGCTGACGGCTTAAGCCCGAGGCGTAAGCGCGCGGAAAAATCAGCAGGGCGATTTCCCCTGAAAGGTCTTCCAGCGTGGCCCGGGCCCATTGTTCCCCCTTGCTTTTAGTGACCATGCGTTTGACTTGATTGATCATGCCGGCCACGCGCACCAGGCCTTGGATATCGGACGAGAGGGAGGCGATTTCATGAGTCGAGACCGCTTTAAGTTTGTCTTTGACGTCCACAAGGGGATGACCGGAGAAGTAAAAGCCGAGCACTTCTTTTTCGAATTTTAGAACGTCGTGGTCGCTTAAGGGAGGAACGGAAACGTTCTCGGCCAAGGTTTCGGCCAGCGCGGCGTCGCTTGAGAAAAGCAGGCCCTGGCCCCGCGACAGATCATCCCGCAAACGCGCCTGGCGATCCACGGTCTCATCCAGCTTGCTTAGCAGGCGGGCGCGCCTTAAGGCCACGCTCGGCGTGGAATCTCCCGAGCGCTCCAAAGAGTCCAGCGCGCCAGCCTTAACCAATGACTCGATCACTTTTTTGTTGGCGGCGCGCAAGTCCACCCGGGCGCAGAAATCGTTGAAATTTGAAAAAGATTTCTCGCTGCGCACCGCAAGAATGGACTCCACCGCGCCCGAGCCCACGTTCTTAACCGCCACCAAGCCGAAGCGGATGGAATTGGGATCTTCAATTGAAAACCGGGCCGCCGATTTCTGTATATCGGGGGCCCGGACAGTGATGCCCATATGACGGGCTTCCTCGAGGTAGGTCACCAGCTTGTTTTCTTTGTCGGCCGCGCCGATGGTCGAATGCCCGATTTCGCAGCTTGCCACGGCGGCCATGAATTCAATGGGATAATTGGCTTTTAGATACGCAGTTTGATAGGCGATAAGGCCGTAGGCCACCGAGTGGGAGCGGTTAAAGCCGTAGCCGCCGAACTGGACGAGCTGATCGTAAATCTTGTTGGCGAGATGAGGGGCGATCTTGTGGTTGGCCGCTCCCGTAATAAAGGTATCGCGCATTTTCTCCAACTCTTCAGGGATCTTTTTGCCCATGGCCTTGCGCAGGCCGTCGGCTTGCCCCGGCCTGAAATCAGCCAGTTTCTTGGCAATTTCCATGACCTGTTCCTGGAAAACGATGCAGCCATAGGTATCCTTGAGAATCGGCTCCAGCAGCGCATGATCATAGGCGATTTTTTTCTTGCCGTGCTTGCGCTCGACGAACATGTCCAGCATGCCCGACTGCATGGGGCCGGGCCGGAAGAGCGCCAACAGGGAGACAATATCGTTAAAATCCGTGGGTTTGAGCCGGAAAAGCAGGTCGCGCATGCCCTGGCTGTCGAGTTGAAACACCGCCAGGGCCTTGCCCGAGCGCAGCAATTCGAATGTTTTGGCGTCATTGATGGGGATGGCTCCAATATCGAATTCAGGATCATGGCGCGCGCGGATGGATTTTATCGCGTCGTCTATGATAGACAGGGTGCGCAGACCCAGGAAGTCAACCTTAAGCAGGCCCAGCCTGGGGAGCATGTCTCCGTCATACTGGGTCGTGACCACCTCGGATTTGCTCCCCTTGGCCAGCGGGGTGTATTTGACCACCGGCTCCTTGGTGATCACGGTGCCGGCCGCGTGCACGCCGGTATGTCTTTTCAAGCCTTCCAGCTTTAGGGACAGCTCAAGCAGTTTTTTAATCTGGGGATCCTTGGCGGCTTCGATCATTTCCGGCGATTTCTGCATGGTTTCGTAAAGCGTGGTTCCCGGGCCGGCCGGTATGATCTTGGCGATGCGGTCGACTTCCGCCAGGGCAATGCCCATGACCCGGCCCACGTCGCGCACCGCCAGGCGCGCGGCCATGGAGCCGAAGGTTATGATCTGGGCGACGTTAGCCGCGCCGTATTTGTTGCGCACGTACTCGATCACGCGGTCGCGCCCCGTGTCGGCAAAGTCGATGTCCAGGTCCGGCATGGATTTGCGGTCCGGGTTTAAAAACCGCTCGAAAAGCAGATTATGCTTGAGCGGGTCGGCGCCTGTGATTTGAAGGGCATAGGCGACCAGGGAGCCTGCTCCCGAGCCACGCCCAGGCCCCACGGGGATGCCTTCGCGCCGCGCATAGGCGATGAAATCCCAGACGATGAGAAAGTAGCCCGAGTAGCCCATTTTCCGGATGACGGAAAGCTCGTATTCCAGGCGCTCGCGGTGGGCCGTCGGGATTTCGCCGCTGAAGCGGACCTTCAATCCCTTGATGCAAAGCTCTTCCAGGTAGGCGTCCTGGGTGTATCCCGCGGGGACCGCGAACTCAGGCAGCAGCATTTGATCCATCGGGATTTTTAAATGGCACATCTCCGCGATGCGCAGGGTGTTTTTCAGCGATTCCGGCGCGAAGGAAAACAGCTCATGCATCTGCGCCGGCGTTTTTACATAGAATTCGTGGGTCTCGAATTTAAGCCGGTCGGCGTCGGCCAGCTTGCGGCCTGTGGCAATGCAGACGCGGGCATCGTGGGCGTCGCAGTCGGTTTTATGGGCATAGTGGCAGTCATTGGTGGCTACCAGCGGAATATCGGTTCTATCATGCAGCTCAAGCAGGGATTTTAGAACCTGGCGCTGCTTATCCAGCCCGTGATTCATGATTTCCAGGTAAAAGGCCTCGGGCTCCAAAATATCGCGGTACCAGCAGGCCAGTTTTTCGGCTTCGCTCAGGTTTCCACCCAGCAGCAGCTGGTTGAGCTCCGACTTAAGGCAGCCCGACAGGACGACAAGCCCTTTGGAGTGCTTTTGGAGCAACTCCTTGTCGATGCGTGGGTCGTAATAATAGCCTTCGATAAAACCCTTGCTGGCCAGCTCCATCAGGTTCTGATAGCCCTCGAAGTTGCGCGCCAGAACCGTCAAATGGCAGTTTTCCTTCTGGGAATGGCCCCGGTCCGTGCGCGAGCCTTTCGCAATATACATCTCGCAGCCGACGATGGGATTAAGCCCCACCCTGCGGCAGTGATTGTAGAATTCGATGGCCCCATACATATTCCCGTGATCGGTCAGGGCAATACCGCGGGTGTGGTTGTCGGCCAGGGATTTGAGCAGCTCGGAAGGTCCGCCGTTTTTGTCGGAAAGGCGTATGACGCCGTCGAGCAGCGAGTATTCCGAATGGTTATGCAGATGGACGAATTCCGGTTTAGAGATCAAGGTCCAGCCGCCGGCTTATTGTATAATTCCTCTGCTTGAAAAAACTCAGAACCGCCTCCCGCAGGGACCTTGCTCTTATTGAAACTCTGGCGCGCAAGAGAACGATTTATAGCGGAAGATCCGTTAATTTGCGTGTGGATCAAATTCGCCTTCCTAACGGCAGGGCGGCATTGCGCGAATTCCTCGACCATCCCGGCGCGGTGGGTGTGGTGCCTTTCATCGACTCCCGAACCATAGTCCTGGTCCGCCAATACCGGCATCCCGTGGGCGAAATAACCCTGGAGCTGCCGGCCGGAAAGCTGGATGTAGGGGAGTCGGCGCTTTCATGCGTTAAGCGGGAATTGCGGGAAGAAACGGGCTACGCCACGCGCAAAATCAAGCCGCTTTTGCGCTATTGGCCCACCCCGGCCTTCGCCAACGAAGTTCTCCATCTTTTTGTCGCCGAGGACCTGATCCCGGGCCGGCATGCGCCTGACGCCGACGAATTCCTGGAAGTGGTTCCTATGCCGTTTCAGAAGGCGCTTAAGCTGGTCCAATCCGGTAAGATTAAGGACTCGAAAACCGTGATTGGACTGCTGGCCGTTGCGCTCTGGCATCGGCGAGATACTTAGATTATACTAAATCAATGACCGAGCAGGAACCATGACTCCTGAGGAGATCGCGGCGTGGGAGCCTTTTCTTAAAAGAATTTCCTTATTTTCCGGGCTCTCCGGGGAAGATATTTTTCGCATTGCCCGGCGCCTTCAGTCTCTTTCCCTGCCCAAGGGATCGACCCTCTTTTCCCAGGGAGACGAATCTGACGCGTTGTATATCATCACCTCGGGGCAGGTCAGCCTGGTTCATGCGGCCAAGGGCCTGGAGAAAGTCACCGCTTTCCTGGGTCGCGGGGAAATGTTGGGCGAAGGAGGCATTCTCACCGGCGAGCCGCGAACGACGACCGTCCGTTTAAACACCACCTGCGAGTTCCTCAAGCTCCTGCGCAAGGATTTTGAAGAAATTTTGCGCGACAACTCCACGATTTTGTTGCATCTTTCCCGCATTCTGACGGCGCGCCTGGTGGAAAATGATCGTCCTGCGCGCAAAAATGCCGATACCAATCAGCTCCTGGCGCTCAATGCGGCATTGCCGCGGCCGGACCGCATTTTGCTGACCCTGCATTTATCGCTTCAGCTTATGGAGCAAACTCGGCGGCGCGTGCTCTTGGTCGACATGAATCCGGACGCCGGCGCGGTAGCCAGGGTTTTAGGGCTTAAGCCCACTCTGGTCACCGAACAGGTCCTGCGTGAAATCAATCTGCGCGATCCCGGACGGCTGCGGACTTTGTCGCAGCAGCACCCATCGGGCCTTGAGGTTCTAAGCATGCCGGCGGCCACCCTGGGAGGAAGGCTTTATAGCGGCATTTATCTCTTCCTAAATTTTTTGCGCGATATGCACGATTTTGTCCTGGTCAGCTTGGGCAGCGATTTGGGCGACGTTGAAAAGAGCATTCTTTCCGAAGCGGATCGGGTGCTTTTAGCCGGGACCGGCGGGGCCAGGCCGCAATTCCGGCAGCTGGAGGGCGAGCTTTGTTCCGTGATCCAATCTCAGAAAACCACCCGCCTTTGGCTGGGGGAGAATGATTCGGAGGATTCTCCGCTGGCTCCGCAGAGCCAGGTCATCCCATGGTCTGACGGCATCGCCGAATGTTTCGAGCGCGGCGCCGGGCCTTATGAGCCCTTGGAGACGCATCCTAAATCCCGCCGCGCCATCGAGCGGCTGGCCCGCAATTTAGGGGGCATTAAGGTCGGGTTGGCCTTGGGCACCGGAGCGGCCTTGGGCCATTCGCTCATCGGGATACTTAAGGTTTTCAAGCGCGAAGGCATCCCCCTCGATATTATTGCGGGAACTTCCATAGGCTCTTTGATGGGGGGGGTCTACGCCCTAGGGCTTGAGCCGGAGGAAATGGAAGAGATTGTTTTGCGCATAGACAAAAGTTGGGTTTACGAAAACCTGTTTTGGGACATGACCCTGCCGCGCTCCGGCCTTTTCGCCGGACAAACCTTTTTGCGCTTCCTGCGCTCGTATTTCGGCGCCAAGGAATTTTCGGATTTAGAATTGCCCTTTGCCTGCGTGGCCGCCGACATAGAAACCGGCGAGGAAGTGGTTTTGCGCGAGGGCCGCGTGGCCGAGGCCGTGCGGGCCAGCTGCGGCCTGCCCTTGATTTTCTCGCCGATCCGCTTAAACGGCCGCTATTTGGTAGACGGCGGGCTGGTCAACCCGGTGCCGACCAATGTCATCGCTGAGATGGGGGCCGATATTCTTATCGCCGTCAATCTCACCATGCCGGCCGCGGACCGGCAGCGCGCCAAGGCCAAGGCGGCCAAGGACGGGCGCACCATATTCAACGCCCCGGTTAATCTGGCCAGCCTGCGCGAGTTGACGCTGCCCAACGCGCTCAAAGCCCCCAATATGTTCGAGATTTTCTTTCAGATGATTTATACGATGGAATACGAAATCGCCCGTTCGCGCGTCGGGCTGGCGCATGTGCTGATCCATCCCGATTTAAAGGGTTTTTCCTGGACCGAGGTGCACCGGGCCAAGGAGATTATTCAGGCCGGCCAGTTGATCGCCGAGCAGTACATTCCCCAGATCAAGGCCTTGATCCCGTATTTCTCGAATTATTGCCAGGTGCCCATCCGGCTGTCCAGCCCCTGGACGCCTTAGTTGAACTTACGGTCGGGTCGAGGCGAGAATGCCATGCGCCGCGTCCATATCCCCGCGGGCTATCTTCAAAAAGACATCCTTAAGCAACTCCTGATCGCGCTCCTCCTGCTTTAGGGCTTTGGCGCGGCCGTTGGAAGAGAAGCGCTCGGCCAGGAAATCCAGCAGGCGCCGCCACCAGGATTGCGGGGCCTCGTGATAGGCCAGGCGATAAGGCGTCTCCATGAAATTCTGGATGTTTCGGCTTAAATTCTTGCGTAAAACCGAGTTATGAGCAAGCAGGGCATTGATGCTGACCAAGGCACTCATCCAGCCATCCGATTCCAGGGCTTTAAGAGCGTCCTCGTCATTGGCCTTGACCACAAGAAGCTTTTTCCTGAATTCTTCGCCGCGACGGCGATAAGCTGAGCGCGCCCCCAGGTCCACCGGGGCTTTCTCGATAAGAGCCAGCAACTCCGGGCTTAGGAATTTTTCCTCGGATTCCATTCTCTGCAGTTCTTCTTCAATAGATGCCGCGGTGATCCAGCGCGCCGCTTCTTTTTGCTTGGCGCTTAGCTCCGCAAGCAGCCAGGGTGTGATTTTAAGCTTATCCTTGCCGGCCCTAGCCGCCGCCTCGAAAGCGCGCTCAGCGAGGGCGGCTTTCTCCAAGGCGGCCTGTCTTTTTTGAAAACGGGGGTGGGACTTGGGCTTGCCGGCCGAAGCCTTAAGCTGGGCTTCAACCTCATCAGAGAGCAGCTGCTGCGCGGTAAATTCTTTATGGCGGCCGAGCCGCTTGGCCAAGCCAAAATTCCTTTCATAGCGCAAGCGCGTTTCAAGATTGCGGATGTCAAAGCGCATGCCGTACACCGGGTGGCTGAGCGTTTCGTAGTCCAGCTTGCCGGTTTCAACCAGTTTTGGAGCGCCGGGCGCGCGCGAGAGGTTTAAGGCGCTTTGCATGGCCTGAAGCTCCGGCGAATAGCCATGCAGATTGCCTCGGCTTAGGCGATCGTAATAGCCGGCATTAAGGGGTGCTGCGGCGGAGCCGGTTTCCGGAG
>MGUO01000098.1:6758-8275 GCA_001800015.1 Elusimicrobia bacterium RIFCSPHIGHO2_02_FULL_57_9 | reverse complement strand
GCGCTGAAGATAGTCGGCTATGGACCGATTGTTTGGATCGATCTCAAGGGCCCTTCGCCAAGCCTGCTGGGCGGCGAACCTGTTGCCCGTCAGGAAATTCGCGCTGCCCAATATCTCAAGGGCCTTGAGATTCGTCGGGTCAAGGCGCAGGGCCTGCTCGCAATTGCGGACGGCATCGGTATGCTGCCCGGCATATACGGCCGCCTTGGCGGCCTTAATCTTCTGCTCGATCAGATTGGCTCCCAACTCCCCTCCCACCACCTGGCGCGCGGAAGTCTTGCTTGATGAACCCGCCTGTCTCTCGATAAAGTTAACAAGGTCTAAAATCTGCGCGTAATCCGAGGCGGTATAAGCCTGGCGCAGCAAGCTCAAAGCGCCCTGGGCGTCTCCCTCCACGTATTTCATCACGCCGCGGCGGGTTAAAGCCATGGAATCTTCCGCGCCATCGGCCCGGGGCATTATTTCGCTGATGGCCTCAATCCTAGGCATGAGGGCCTTTAACTGCCGGTTGCCGGGCTCCAAATCCAAGGCCTGCCGCATCTTCATCGCGCCCATGGCGAACTGCCCGTTCTTGACGGCTGCGATGGCCGCCTTTTTAAGCTCTTGGGCCGTGACTCCTTTGCGCTCATCCCCCTTGCGCCCCAAAGCCACGCGGCCAAACACCCCGGGATTAGACATCGACTGGCCGGCAAATCTCATGGTTAAGGTCATGCGGTGCGTGCCCACGGCCCCTGATTTGGACAATCCTGAATCAAAAGGCTGAAAAGCGTAGTCCAGGGTGTGGCGGCCGAATACCTTAAAGCCAAGGCCCATGGCGATGTTCTGTATTCCGCTGCCCGCGTTAACGTCGCTTTTTACTGCGGAATAGCGGCCTCTCATGGCTAGGAGATTGCCGACCCAGTATTGCATGCCGATATTGAATTCCTGACGGCCCTCGTTGGTATTATGGGTGATGCTGGCCAAGGCCGATAAGGATTCGCTGAGATGATAGGCGCCGGAAAGAATAGCGCTGGTGGGAAGTTTGGATTCTTCCTGCGCCAACGTGGGGCCTTTGCCCAAATTTGTCACGGAAACGCCCAGGGTCAGGGGCATCCTGGAGAAACGGTAGCGGCCGCCTAGGTCCAGGGCCATGGCACGAGCTTCGCTCGAGTCAACGCCGAAGCGCATGATTTTGAAACTCATCCCCAGAAACACCGGATGGGCAGTCCCAATAGGACGGCTAAGATGCAAACCCAGCATCTGATCCTGGGTGCTGAAGCTGCCTTCGGAATCGCCAAACTCATTACGCCTTTCAAAATTGGAAGAGCGCAGGTTCAGGTAAGACAGGCCGATGGTGGCATTAAAGGGAAGGATAGGATAGCTGGCGCCCAACATAGCCAGGCTGGTTTGCAGGGGAAGCTGTTGATACTGGGTTAAAATTTCGGGCTGAGTGGAATGCAACCCCGCGGGATTGACTCCCAACGCGTTGAGCCCCTGAAGATAGGCGCCGCCATCACCCAATGCGTAGCTCTGCGCCG
>MGUO01000098.1:0-6732 GCA_001800015.1 Elusimicrobia bacterium RIFCSPHIGHO2_02_FULL_57_9 | reverse complement strand
GTACTGCGGCCTTGCGCCATGGCTTGTAAAGGCAGAATTAAGAGGCCTGCGGCGGCTATCCAATTCCTGTTCATGCCAAGAGAGTAACAGGCAGAAATTAAATAGCTGTTAAACCGTAGTTATGTTTTCGGTAAAAAAGAATTAAGGAACGGTAAAGGAATGACTTCCCCCGTCAGGAATTTGCCGTTGGAGTTGACGCGCAACGGAGTTTTCTCCTGATTATGCTCCACGCGCGCCATCGCCAAAGCCAACACTCCCAGTTGCGCAGAACGCACCCGGCTGGTCAAATATCCGATTGCCCGATCGCCGGAAAATACCGGAGCGCCGAAATCCGGCAGCTCGTCGCCATTCAGCTTAAGGCCGACCAAGGTTCGATTGATATGCCCTTTAAAATGAATGCGCGCGATGGTCTCCTGCCCCATGTAGCAGCCCTTGTCAAAACTGACGGCCGGATTAAGCCGCGCTTCCAAGGGAATGGTGTTTTCATCCATATCCATTCCGTACAGAGGAACTCCATTTTCGACGCGCAGGATTTCCAACGCCCTCTCATCAAGGGCGTTGGTCCCTTTTTCCAGCAGGGCTTTCCAAGTCCCCTCGGCCGCCGGTTCCGGAGCCAAAATCCAAAATCCCGGAGGATGCGGCATGACACGAGGCAAAACTTCCACACCGGTCGCAAGATCGATCGGGGCTTCGGTCCCGGTCAGATAAAAAAGCCGCAATACCCCCGAAACATCCTCCATCCGCGTTTGGCTCAGCATGATTTTCTTGGCCAGGTCTTCTTTAAGGTTGGCCCCGGCTTTAGGGGAGGCCAGGGCCAGAAAATCCTCGCCGCGGTCATAAAGCTCCAGGTCGCCGCGCAGCATCCCCTGAGGCGTCAAAATGCAGGCCAGGCAGCCTTGACCTGGCTCAAGCTTCAGGATGTCGTTGGTCAAAAGGCCGTTAAGGAATTCTTTGCGGTCCGGCCCGGTCAAACGCAGTTTCACCCAGCGGCTAAAATCACCCAAGATGTTTCCCATATCTCAATGGTACCAAGCTTGGGTGCGTCATCGAAAGCTTGAGGGGCCGGGCGGAAAATGACTATACTTCTGTCGTGAAGCTCGTCACCTTCGAGATAGAAACCGCGCATGGACCGGAGCCTCGCCTGGGCGCGCTGGCCGAGGGCCGCATCATGGATTTAAACGCCGCGGACCCGACGCTTCCTGCGGATATCATCGCCTGGCTGGAACTGGGCGAGCCGGCGCGCGAAAAAACGCGGCAAGCGCTGCTATCAACCGGGACGCAACGATTTTCCCACCCCGTAAACGAAGTGCGCCTATTGGCCCCGGTGCCGCGTCCCGGCGCCTTGCGCGACTTTTTCGCATTCGAGGAGCATGCCCGACAAGGGGCCGCGCGGCGCAAGGAAGTTCTGGCCCCCCAATGGTATGAGCAGCCCGTGTACTACAAAGGAAACCACCGCGAGATTTACGGCCCGAATGAGACCGTGCCCTGGCCCAGCTACACGCGCAAGCTGGACTTCGAATTGGAGATCGCCTGCATCGTAGGCAAAAAAGGCCGCGATCTTAGCCCCGAACAAGCCGGCGATTACATCGCCGGCTATTCCATACTCAACGATTTTTCGGCCCGCGATATACAGAAAAACGAGATGATTTGCCGCATGGGGCCGGCCAAGGGCAAGGATTTTGCCACCGGCCTGGGGCCGTATTTGCTGACCTGCGATGAACTGCGCGCTGCGGATAATCTCGCCATGTCCGTGTATGTGAATGGGGCGCAATGGAGCTCTGGGAACTCGAAAGACCGCTATTGGTCATTCCCGGTCATGCTCTCTCATGTCTCCCAGGAAGAAACCGTTTACCCCGGCGACATCCTGGGATCGGGAACCTACTACAAGGGCTGCGGCCTGGATTTGGACCGCTGGATCAAGCCCGGGGACGTGATCGAATTGGAAGTGGAAAAACTAGGGCGGCTGCGCCATGTGGTCGGCCAACCTCAGGCGCAAAAACGTCTGGTTTACAGCGGAAAATCATCGGAGGCCAAGGGGCATGGCTCTCATCGTTAAGCGCGGCACGCTGCCCAAAACGCCGCATACGGAATTCTACGCAAAAAAAGACGTGCTGGCTTTGGAAGAAATACACGGCAGTTACGGCTTCTCCGGGGCTTATGCCCGGAAAATGCACGTGCGCCGCTACCCCACGGAGCAGATTGCGCCGCCAAAAGCCGCGGATTTCAAGCTGGCTGCAACGCCGGCCGGCGAGCTGCCGCTGCAGCCCTTCCATATCCGAACGGGAGCCATTCCCTACCAGGATGACTTCGTTCGCTCTCGGAAAGTCTTATTTTTCGGCCTCAGCACCTCGGTTTCGGTTTCTAAGCCGACCAAGTCTATGGCGGCCGGCGAATTTTTCCGCAACGGGGAAGCTTATGAAGCCGTTTTTGTCCAAGAAGGCATGGGCGTTTTAGCCTCCGAATATGGAGAGCTGTCCTTTAAGCCGGGCCAATACCTGATCATTCCCAAAGGGGCCACGCTGCAATGGCGTCTTCGCTCTCCTCGGGCTTTTTTCTTCATCATCGAATCTGCTTATCCCATTCATTTCGCGCCGCATTATCTCAACGCTCATGGCCAAGCGACGCTGACAGCACCCGTGGTCGAGACGGAGATCGGCCTGCCCCAACTTAAGCCCGCCCGCGATGAAAAGGGCCGTTTCTCGGTGCTGGTGAAGCACAACAACGGGCGCATGACCCGGCTCACGCTCGGCCATCACCCATATGATTTGGCCGGCTGGGAAGGCGCGCTTTACCCTTTTTCATTCGACAGCAGCGATCACCACTCTGTCGCCAGGGAAATCCACACGGCTCCTCCCGCGCGCCAAACCTTCCAGTCCGGGCAGGCTCCTTACAACGGTTTTTCGATTTGCACTTTCCGTGCCCAGGTTGAAGGCTGGCATCCCAAGGATATCCCGGCCCCTTACGCGCATTACAATGTGGATTCCGATGAGATCATGTTCTTTTCCAATACCAGCTACGGCCCCCGCCAGGGGGTCATCGAACCGGGCTCGATCACCTTTCATCCAGCCTCGCTTCCGCATAGCCCTCAGGGCGCGGCCGCCCTGCGCTCCATGGCCTCTCGCGGCAAAATTTCGGATTATCTGGCCGTAATGATCGACACTTTTTTTGAAAGCCTGGCGCCGACCAAAACCGCTTTAGCCTACGCGGACAAAGGCTATCCCCTAAGCTGGGCCAAGGCCGGCATGGCCCAAGGCGTTTGGCCTTCGCAATGAATATCGACCCCTCATCCATGCCGGTGAGGGAGCGTTATGCCCTTTTAATCGCGAGCATCTTGCCCCGGCCTATTGCCTGGGTCTCCACTATCAGCCCCAAGGGCGCTGCCAATCTGGCTCCCTTCAGCTTTTTCACGGGGATCTCCGCCGAACCCATGACGCTGTGCTTTGCCCCGGCCAACAATCGCGACGGAAGCAACAAGGACACCCTGATCAATATACGCGAGACCAAGCAATTCGTGGTCAATCTCGCCAACGAGGACAACGCCGAGATCATGAACAAGACCTCGGCGAAATACCCTTATGGCGTGAGCGAATTCGAAAAAGTCGGCCTAACCCCGCTGCCCAGCCTCAGGGTGCGTCCCCCCCGAGTCAAACAGTCGCCCGTGCAGATGGAATGCGAGCTTTTGCAAATCATCACGGTCAACGAAGGGCCGCTTGGAGGCAATCTTGTGATCGGCAAGGTGGTGATGTATCACGCCGACGACAACATCTGGAACGGCGGCAACCCCCGCCATCAGGATTTAAAAACCATCGGCCGCATGGAAGGAATCTGGTACACACGCACGCGCGATGTTTTTGAAATGCCCAGGCCCGACGCTCCCAACCAGCCCCCGGAGGCGGAAAAAAACCAATGAAAAAAAATTTTTTAAATCTAGCCGTGGATCACATGACTTTTCTGGTAGAACCGCGTTTTTACAAAGTAACCTATGCCTTGTTTCGCACCGTTTTCGGCGCGCGCGCCGAAGACATCATTTACGAAAAGCGCAAGCGCTGGCCGGGCGACTGCGAGGAAAAATCCATGACCTTCGCGGCCCGCATCGGGGAAGGCCCGGCGCAAAAGGGACTTAATCAGTCCATCATCGCCGTGGTTCAACCCAGCGAGCCGCAAAGCCGGCCTTCCCATGTCCGCGAAATCCTGAAAAACCGCGGCGGCTCGGCTCACTGGCAGCATATCGCCCTGCGCACGCCGGATTTGTCGGCCTTTCACCGCCATGCCGTGGAGCGCGGGGTCAATTTCATTACGCCGATTTTGAAAGACGCCTCCGAGGACTTGGTCCAGGTCTTCAGCGGAGAATGGAATCTGCCCGAAAACAATCCCAGCGGGATTTTTTTCGAGTTCGTCCAGCGCAATCCCGGCGAAGACTTGCTTAAGAAGCTGGCCGAATCAAACCGCGAGGCCTGGTTTCGCGACAAAACCTTCCTGGGGCTTTACGAGGAAAAGGAGCGCGAATACCAAAGCGGCAAGGTCACGCCCTTTATCGACGTCGAACTCTTCTCGATCATCGACAAGCTGACCGCGCCCAAGAAAATCGAGGAGATCGGCGGCATTCTTGATACCGTGGAATCCGCGATGCTGGATTACGCCAAGTCCCGGCTGGCCGTTTCTGCCGCGCGAACCGGCCAAACAGGTGCCGGTTAAGGCCGGTCGTACATCCCGGATTGCCGCTCGGCAAACCATTCGGCTTCCCAATCCCGGCGCGGCACCTTGTCGCGCGAGCCGCCCAGCCTCATGTCGACGCGGAATTGAAACTCGTAAATCCCCTGCTGGCGGAAGCGCGCGGTGACGCGGGTAAAGAAATCGTGCCAGTCCTTGGAGACGGCGAATTCTTTTTCAAAGGGCCGCAAACGCGACAGGCGCCGCGGCCCTCCTCTGGTTACGGACTCGGCTTTCATATTGCCGATGAGATACCAAGGCCCATGTCTTATGCCCGCATCGGAATTGAAAAACCAAATGGTCGGCGTTGCCAGGTTGTTGCCGCCGCCCAATCTGATAAATGTCCTTTGCTCATGGCCGACGCGTGCGTCAAAGATAAAGGACTGATTGCCGCGCTTCATGTGATAGTCGTCATAGGCGGAAAGGGACAATAATGGATGGGGCGCATATTCAATATTGCTGGTGATCGGCTGAATCCTGTCATGATAGAGGACGATGCGGTCCCTGAATACCCGGAAATCGTAGCCGGATTGGGCGCGCACTAAAATCTTGCGGGTGGGACGGAACACGTTCTGCGCAGTGAGCAAATTGGTTTCCACGCCGTGATCCAGGGCTCCGGCGTCATCGGACAGAGAGTTTACCTTCGAGCGCCGGCTGTAGGTGTGAGCCGCGTCCAAAGCTCCCAGCAAGGTGTCGACGCGCAGATTGTTGTTGGCCGTGTAGCGCCCGACAAAAACATCAAATACGGTTTTGGTTCCCCCGAAATCGGCGGGCATATCCCTGCGGTTCACATAGGAGTCAAAATAGCTGAGCGTCGGGGTAAAGGTAACTCGGCGCATTAAATGATAAGACTGCGTCCCCTGCCAGCCGCCCCCCCCGGTTCTTTCTAGGTAGGAACGCCCCCGCAGGTATGCGCTTTGCCCGAACCCGGAGAAGCTGTTAAGCCAGGGCAGTCCGAAGCTGAATTGATCGGTTTGGAAGTCGACCCGCGGGGCGACTTCCTCGGTTTTAAGATAAACGAATCGCCCCGGAGGAATTCTATCCGTGCGCGAATAGCTGAGCCGCGTGGTCATAATGGGAAAACGGTAGACGAAGGCGGCGCTGTTGATCAGCTCGGGCGCCACGCGCAGAAGGCTGGAACGGTTATAGTCGTTGTTGAACTCAGGATCGGACTGCAGCTGCAGCCTTCCCTGCAGGGCCATGACATTGCTTTTTCCCAAACCTTGATATAAATCGCCCAGCATGGTCCAGCGCAGCACGCCGCTGGACTCCTTGATGCGATAGCCGTAAAGCACTCCGCGCGAGTCCTGGCTTTCTGCGCGCAGCAGCTCGCCTCCGGCGCCCAGGCCCGCCTTCTTGTAATAATCCAGGTAAACCTTGCTGTACATGTGATCGCCGTGCGGCGTGGTCAAGGTGCCTTTAGCGAAGGCTCCGTTGCGGCGGTCAAGGCCGGGCTGGACCCGGAGGCGCAAGAGATGGTTGGGATTCAGAGACTTATAGAAGAAAGGCAGGTAGAAAATTGGCACGGGCCCGATGAAAAATACCGCATTGCGGGCCAGCAGATAGCGGCCCGGGAACAGGCTCACCCGCGTGGAATAAAGATGATAATGCGGCGGGACCGAGGAACAGCTGGTGAAGTCGGCCCGGAAATAATCCAAGCGCCGGCGGCCGTACATGGCCGCCCGCTGAGAATGAATGCGCCAGTCTCCGGTCCCCGAAGAAGCTTTGTATAACTTCCCTTGATGGGTGTTGAAATCGAAGAATCCCGAATCCCCGTAAGCCGCGCTGACGCCGTCCTCGACAAACAGCGCCCCCTCGGCCCAGGCCGTCCGGCGTTCGCTGTCCAGCCACATTTCTTCGGCCTTGATGGTCCAGGTTGATTCTTTAATGCGCACGCCGCCCTTCATATGGATTATCGCGCTCGAGCTCTCGTAATCGAGATGGTCCGCCGCGAAATCCATGTGGATGACGTCGGTGGACGGCGAGGGAGGCTCGGGCAGGGGGAAATCCTCGGCAGCGGCG
>MGUO01000097.1:10922-13529 GCA_001800015.1 Elusimicrobia bacterium RIFCSPHIGHO2_02_FULL_57_9 | reverse complement strand
AACCCATCTCCGGGGTTTAAATGCTGAGCATTCTGGGGATGGGTTATTACCTTCCCAAAACAGAAATCAGCAATGATTTCCTGCATAAGGAAGTCGGCTTGGAGCGCGGGCCGGACTGGGTCGATTCCCGCCTCGGCATTTACAAGCGCTATACTGTGCTCAGCCTCGACTATATAGTAAAAACCAAAAACCAGCTTCCCACTTTGGCCATGCTGCACGCCCGGTCCAACGGCGAAACCCCGGTAACCATGGGCGCCAAGGCGGCGCGGCAGGCTCTCAAGCAGGCGGGGATCAAGCCGGAGCAAGTCGGGTGGGTGATAGCCAACAATGACACCCCTTTTGAAACTATTCCCAGCACCGCCATTCTCATCGCCAAGGCATTGGGCATCGGCTCAGGCCCCCATTGCGACATCAACTGCGCCTGCTCGAGCTTTGCCCGGCATATCAAAGCCTTGAGCGATATGAAGGAAGAGCATCTGCCTGAATTCGTTCTTTGCGTGCAGACCAGCGCTTATACGGTGCGCACCGACTATTCGCCCAAAAGCATGGACGGCTATATCTGGGGCGATGGCGCGGCGGCGGAAGTTTTATCCACCCGGCATTCCGGACGGCTCAAGGTTGAACCCCTTGTTTTCGAAACCAAGCCTTCAGGGGCCGATGACATCGTCATCGACAGCGCGGGCCATTTTATCCAGGACGGAGCTTCCGTGCGCGAATTCTCCATACGCAAAACCTGCGAGATGTTCGAGCAGATCGCCCAGGTTAAAGGGCTTTACGCCGAGCAGGTCTATACCGTGGCGCATCAGGCCAATCATGTGATGCAAAACTCTATTATCGGACATTTGCATCTGCCCGCCGACCGTCATTTGCGCAACGTCCAGGATCAGGGCAATATCGCGGCCGCGGGCTGCCCCTCGGTTATCGCGCAAAATCTCAACCGCCTGCATAAGGGCGATCAAATCGTCTATGCCGTGCTCGGCTCTGGCCTGGCCTGGGGCGGCGGGTATATGGAAGTAACATGAAAGATATCGCTGTGGTTACCGGCGCCTCGGGCGGGATCGGCAGGGCCGTGGCCAAAAAAATTCATGAAGCCAGCGCGGGGGCTCTGCGTCTGGCTCTTCACTATCACGGCAATCAAGAAAGGGCCGAAGCGGTGCAAGCCGGAATACCCGATTCTTTTTTGATCCAGGCGGACCTTTCGACCAGCGCCGGACGGCAGGATCTGCTGGCTTCTGTTTTAAAGGCGGGCGCTCCATACATATTGGTCAACAACGCCGGTATCGACCGCCCGCATGAGCCGGCCCTCAATGTCCAGGAAAGCTCATTCGACCAGCTGGTCAACGTCAACCTTAAGAGCCCGCTTTTTCTCATGAGGGATTTCGGGAAAGAAATGATACGCGCCGAGGGCGGCATGATTATCAACATCAGCTCGGTTCTCGCCCACAAAAGCCTGGTCGGCAGCGCGATTTACCGAGCCTCCAAGGCGGCTTTGGAAGCCCTGACCAAGCAATTCGCTTTTGAACTCGGCCCGCGGGGGGTGCGCGTCAACGCGGTGGCTCCGGGATTCATCGAAACGCCCATGACCGCCCTGCTTGAAGACGACATGAAGGTGCAGATCCGCAGCGAGGTCGCCCTGGAGCGCTTCGGCTCGCCCGAAGCCGTGGCCGCGGCCGTCTGCCACCTAATCGACAACGATTACATCAACGGAGCCGTTATATCGGTTGATGGGGGCATGGCGCTATGACCGACAACGACCTGACACCGGCCGAAGTGCTGGCCCTGGTTCCCCAACAGCCTCCCATGCGCTTTATCGATAAAATTCTTGAGCTGGACGAAGAGCATATCCTGGCAAGCTACACCTGGAAAGAAGAGGATTGCGCCGGGCACTTTCCCGGCAATCCCGTGGTCCCGGGGGTCAAGCTTATCGAAATGGCGGCGCAAGTGGGCAATGTGGCCTGGGGCATTTACCACATGGCGCTTAAAACATCGCCCGAGGAAATCAACCGGTTGGTCGGCTTTTTCACGGAAATCGAGCATGGGACTTTCAAGAAGATGGTGCGGCCCCGCGACAAGGTGGCGGCCATGGCGACTTTTGGGGAAGACGGCTATTTCCGCGGCAACAAACTGGTCAGCCGCGTGGAAATCCAATTCGACGGCGGACCCAAGGACGGCCAGGAAATATTCGCGGGTAAAACGTCCGGCATGTGGGTGCCCCGAAATTCCGAGGCTCTCAAGTAAGCAAAATTTGAAACTTGCATGAAAAAAAGGATAGTGATAACAGGCGTGGGAGTTGTTGCCCCTAACGGAATTGGAATTAAAGCCTATCGCGAGTCTTTGAAGACTGGCAAGTCCGGCATCTCCCGGCATGAAGAGCTCAAGAAGCTTAACTTCGCGGCTCAGATCGGCGGCGTTCCACCGCTGGAAGAAGAGGCTATGCGGGAAATTCTTCCCGAAAGCGAGAGCCGCAAACTCAGCGAAGCCATGACTTACGCCGCCTTGGCCGCGGTTGAATGCGCGCGCAGTTCCGGCGTTGAATTGGACCTGCTCAAGGGCTATCAGGGCAATCCCGTGGATTGGAATTCAGGCGCCATTATCGGCTGCGGCATC
>MGUO01000097.1:8956-10895 GCA_001800015.1 Elusimicrobia bacterium RIFCSPHIGHO2_02_FULL_57_9 | reverse complement strand
CCCGACGTTATCGGAGGCTGAAGAGGCGGAACCGGGCCGCGGCACCAGCCCCATGGGCACCGATATCGTGCCGCAGGTCATGGGCAGTTCCGTCAGCGTGACCGTGGGCAAATTCCTGGGCGTGGGCGGGCAGGTGAGCACCAACAGTTCGGCCAGCAACACCGGCACCGAGGCGATTTTCGAGGGCTTCAAGCATATACAGCTCGGCTATGCCGACTCCATGTACGTCGGAGGCGCCGAAGGCACGCATCACGCCATCTGGGCCGGCTTTGACGCCATGCGCGACGTGCTCTGTTCCAAATACAACGAAATGCCGCAAAAAGGCTCGCAGCCCATGGGCGCGGGCGCCTGCGGTTTTGTGCCCAGCGGCGGCGCCGGCGTGCTGCGCCTCGAGACTCTTGAGTCGGCGCGGAAGCGCGGCGCAAAAATACTCTGCGAGCTGGTCTCGGCCTATTGCA
Source organism: Elusimicrobia bacterium RIFCSPHIGHO2_02_FULL_57_9 (assembly GCA_001800015.1). Classification (GTDB taxonomy): domain Bacteria; phylum Elusimicrobiota; class Elusimicrobia; order UBA1565; family UBA9628; genus O2-02-FULL-57-9. The sequence goes on along the minus strand of MGUO01000097.1, from coordinate 10,437 downwards.
ATTCCGGCGGCCAGCGCGACGGCGGAACCATGACTTTCCCCAACCCCGATGGCGTCGTGCGCTGCATACGCCGGGTGCTTCAGGACTCAGGCGTTAATCCGGCCCAGATTTCCCTAATCAACGGCCATTTAACCTCAACCACGGCCGATCCGCGGGAAGTGGGAAGCTGGCTTAAGGCCCTGGGCCTGGCTCCAGAGAAGTTCCCCTCGATCCAGGGCACCAAATCCATGATCGGCCACTCACTAGGAGCGGCCGGCGCCCTGGAATCGGCGGCGGTGGTCGACCAAATCGTCAACGGTTATGTGCATCCGTCCATCAACAGCGAAGACGTTCATCCCCAAATCCAACAGATAGCCAAAAGCATCCCCCATGCGCTAGTGGAAAAGCCTTTGGAATACGTGATAAAAGCCTCTTTCGGCTTCGGGGACGTCAACGGCTGCCTGTTGTTCAAACGTTGGGACGGAAAATAGACAATTTTGATATAATTTAGAACCTGGAGGAACCATGGCATTTAGACGCAGGGAAACCGTCATTGAAACAACTGATTTAAACACCATCAGCCCCGAAGAGGCCGAGAAGCGCATCATCGCGGGCGTAAAGAAATACGCGACCAATGAAACCAATTGGGGCAAGGCCGACGCCAACACCCCCTATCTCGGCCACATTATCGGCATAGGCATTGAGTCCAGCAATCTGGCCGACATCACCATGTCCATTGAACGGCAGTTTTTAACGCGCAAAACCACGCGCGTGCCCGTGACCGGCGACAGCACCGAGTTCCGCCTCGAAGACGGCGAGCTGGGCAAGCTCAGAATCTTAGACGGCCAGGACGCCCTGGCCGCTACCCCAGGCCTTTCCATCAAAATGCTCATGGACCTGGGGCATATGCCGCAAAACCTTCCTTATCTGGACAAGGTCGTCTCTTTTGCCTATATCACGGCGGTCGGCGACGGCTATCGCATGAACGACGCATTACAAAAGGTGTTGGCTAAAGTTGGAAAGTTCACCGGCGCCGAACGCAAGGAAGCCGTTGCCAACTTGAAGGCCATGGCCGAACAAACCAAGGCCTACGAGGCCCTGCTGGCAGACCCGGCGGCCTTGGCCGCGGCGCGCAAAAAAACCTACGACAACGACAAGGCGGCCTATGATACCCTGGCCCGCGAATTAAACGTAGTCCATGACAAGCTCAAGGGGCTGACCTCCTCCAACGATCCGGCCGCCATCGCCCGGCTGCGCGCCGAGGAAGCCGAGGTCAAAACCCGGCTTAGGATGAGCGCAGCCAAGCTGCGCGTCTCTCAAGAGGTGGCCAACGCCGCCGGCAGGCGTTCACCCGTGGAAGAAGCTCAGGTCCAGCAAATCCGCAAGCTTTTGGCGCAGTCCGTGCGCCTGGCTGCCTCGCATGGCGCCTAAAACATTTCCTGAGGCGGCGCCAATGCGTGCCGGCGGCAGCCGGCACGCCCTTTGTTAAGCCTGGAAGATTT
>MGUO01000097.1:652-8889 GCA_001800015.1 Elusimicrobia bacterium RIFCSPHIGHO2_02_FULL_57_9 | reverse complement strand
TTACGCCGTCATCCTCCTAGCGGGCCGGTTCTATTTTGGCTACTCCTTCAAGGATCTGGGCAAATTCCGCGCGCAGGTCTGGGAAAAGCTCTCCCGTCATGATGGCCCGGTCATATGGGCCGCCAATCATCTCACCCTCATCGACTCTTTTCTGATTTTCTGGGCCGTCTTCCCATGGCATAAAATGTACTGTTCCCGCCTGGTTCCTTGGTCGACGCCTGAATACCGCAATTACTACTTTCTGGGAGGCCCTCTACGCCAGCGCATGGTGCGCTTTTTAATGTATCTTTGCCGCTGCATCCCGTTTTTGCGCGAGGGAGAGGACGAAGCCTCGGTGCGCTGGCGCCAGATGGCCTTCGAGAAATGCGTATGGCTGCTGCGCCACGGGGGATCCGTCTTTATCTATCCGGAAGCCGGACGCTCGCGCAGCGGCTGGTTTGAGGCTAAGCGGCCCAAGGATTTTCTCGGGCGCATGGCCCTGGAAGTTCCCGCCGCTAAATTTCTCTGCGTCTATTTGCGCGGCGAGAATCAACTCTATACCACCGTCTATCCCGCCAAAGGCGAACGCTTCCTCATGCGCGCCGACTTAATCGACGGCGTCTTGCCCGGGGAAACCAACCCCCGCGCCATTTCCGAAAGACTGTTCAATAAATTGGCCGAATTGCAGTTGGAGTGGTTTAAGGATGGCGCCTGGCCCAGGAATTGCGGCGGCAACGACGTGGTCGATCTAAAATCCGAGAAGGCCCGGGAGCATTTCGACCTGGAAGCAAACGAGGTCGATTGGGAATGGGTCGATAGGCATCTCACCCCCAAGGAGCTGGCCTACTTGCGCTCCCAGCAACCGGCTCAGATTTATTTCGTTTTTTGGAAATTCTTCGCGGCCAAAGAAGCCTCTCATAAAGCCTTGGCCCAGTCCGGACTCCAGACGCCCGTGGGGGCTTATGGGATGCTTGAAGTCGATCTTTTCCGGCGCCAAGTCGTGCATTTGCCCACCGGCTGCCAGGTGGAAGTCGCCTTCACCGATGATGACGCGGATAAGATACATTGCATCGCGGTTCTGCGCGGCGGCTTTATCGGCGATGAGGACAACCCGGGCGATGTGCTTTGGAAGGTCGATGAAGTGCCGGCAGACGCCGCCGCGCAGGACTACGCGCGCGAACAGTGCCTAAAATTCATCGCGCAGTCTTCCGATGAAATACCTTCCCCGTCGGTTCTGGCGTTCAGCGAACAGGACGGCATTCCCAAAATCTTGCGCAGCGGCAAAATCTGCGATTGGGGCGTTTCACTGTCGCATTCGGGGCGTTTCGCCGCTTACAGCTTCATGATCTCATGAAAAAATACTGCGTGATGTTCGCCGGGCAATCGGTACAGGAGTCCGGGATGGGCCTGGCGCTGTGGAAAATTAAGAGCGCCAGGGGAATCCTTGAAAGGCTTAAGCCTTCCTTGGGCGAAGACCTTGAATTCATTATGACGGAAATGCCCGATCCGCAGCTGGCTTTGACCTTTAACGCGCAAAGAGCTATTCACGCCCATCACGTGGCCAATTGGCTGGCCTATCGCAGCCTCCATCCCGAAATTAATCTGGACGGGGCCATAGGTCACTCCATGGGAGTAGTCGCGGCGCTGGTCGCCGCCGAGGCTTTGAGCGTGGAGGATTCAGGCCGCTTTATCCGCGCCCGGGCCCAGGCCTTTTACGATGTCTGCAAAGAATTCGAGGCGCCCATGGGCTTGGCCGCCCTGTCCACCGATTTTATCGGCGATATCGCGCAGGACATCAACAATTTCCCGGGAGTTTCCCTGGCCCTGCACAACACCATCGGCCGGGGCGTAGCCGGCGGCAAAATGACGGATTTGGAAGCCCTCTGCCGCAAGATCGAGGATGAAGGCTGGCCCGTCAAAGTCAAGCTGCTCAAAGTCGAGGGACCTTATCACACCAAGGCTTTTTCCCCGTGCAAGGACGCGCTGCAACAGGCATTGGGTCAACTCGAAGTAAAATCGCCGAAAGTTCCCGTCTTCATGGGCAGCTCGGGCAAGCAGGAAACCGATCCCGCGCGCATCCGCCGGCTTTTGGTGGATCAGGCGGACTCCTGCGAACTGCACATGGACGCGGTGTGGGCCGCCTATGATCACGGCTGCCGCAATTTTCTGGAGGTGGCCCACAAGCCCCAGCCGGTGACCTGGATCAAAGATCAACTGCAGGATGAAGACGGCAAGCTCATGCCCGGCGTTACCACCCTGGCCGTCAAAATCGAATAGCTGCGCGGAGACTTATTGTAGCGGGTAGGATTTGACCCGATTGGACGGTTCGCTGAAGCTCATCCGCGCGCCGTTGTTGTCGATGACAAATCCCGCGGTTTCGCTGTTAGACAGATTCACGGAATGGGATTTATTGGCTGAATCCGGGTAAATCTCTTTATAAGTTCCTTCGCCGTCCACGCCCATGTGCCGGCCCGGTCCGTATTGAGTCCCATGCTTGGCTCCGGCGCGAATCAGCTCCAAGGTCTGCCCGGCATTCATGGCATGCTCCACGGCTTTAACCATGCCGAGCTTGGCGGCCACGCCGTCGGCTGGGTCCGCGTCATTAAGGGTTCCCAGCATGTCGAATTTCCCGGGACTGACGATTTTTTGATAATGTCTCAACAACTGCGACCAAAGCTTGTCGTACAAGGTGAGACTGTTGCAGGCGTCAAAGAAAAGAAGCTGCCTTTGCCTCTTGGGGTCAATAACAAGCCGCTCCATCAAATCCTTGCCCCGGCTGAAGGGAAGCGTAAAGGGAAGCTCGTAATCGAAATAACCCTCGTTGCTATACTTGGACATTCTCAGCAGTTTGCGCAGAAACTCATTTTTAGTTATTTCTTCGATTTCCTTATAGATGTAAGGCTTGATCTTTCCGATGCGGAAAGACAGAACATCATCGTGCGACGGGCCGGCAGCGCTAAAGCCGAAGCCCGCCCCGTTGCCCGCGTGGCCGTCATAAACCACGACATCGGCCTCGGCCAAGGAATCCTCGAAGGCTCTCTTGGCCTTAAACGACCGGCTCATCTGTTCCCTTTTGAACTTCTCAATTAAAGCGTTTATGCGGTCGCAGGCTGCCCGAGCCAAGGCTCCGGCAGCGAAAAGCCCGGCGGGGGCGGCTTCCCCCTTTTCTAAAATTTCCTTCAAGATTCCTCTTCTCTCAACGGCCGGCATGCGCGTTTGCGCCAGAATATGCCGCATGCCCCTGGTCAGCAATTTATTTGAAATCGCGGGCTGGGTAATGCGAATCTCGATTTCTACGGGCTTGCCCTTATAAGAGATGGTTTTTGTTAAAATATCCCCCTTCTTATCCGGCGTATAACCCCGCTCCAGCAGCTTGCGAAAAAGCTCTTCGGCCTGTTCTTTATCGATGGGTTTTGGCTCTCCCAATTCCTTGTCGCCCAAATGGCCGTAAACGATATCCAGCCGCAAGCGCCCCTGCGGTTTATGCTCTTTTTTGAATCCATTCCAGTCTAGAATATGAAAAAGTTCGGCCCAGGCAATTTCCCCAAGCAGGGCGACCCGCGGCGAATATCCCATATAATTTCCATATTTATCCCGGATATGCTCCCACGCCTTAAACCCGGGCTCGGAGAGCTGGCGGCGCGCCAGGAAATCCATGTCCTGCAATTGCTCCCGGCTCGCAAGCCAGCCGGCGAATTTCTTGTCTAAGAGCGTGATGACCTCAGGCGAACTTTTGACCTTCTTGGATTGAGTCATGGTAACAGCATGAGTCAGCTGCGGGAATTGAAGGGTCACGTCGTATTGGCTTTTACCATCATAGTGCCCGCGTATTACGGTGGGCTTTTTCCACCTTCCATTATCCCTGGTGAATTCAACTAGAACTTCCTTGCCCTCCCCGGGCGTGGAGACGGTAAGAGTCTGCCGGGGGCCGGTGGCGTAAGTCCCCCAAGAATCGAGAATTTTCGGCTGAAGCAAAAGCTCAACCGCCTTATTGGACTCCTGAGGATTTTTCTCGAAGCCGAATTGCAGGAAGGATTTTACCATCCAAAGTCTTAGGGCCTCTTGGCCCGAAACAGCCTCCAGCGTCTGCCCCTGGGCGATGAATTCACCCGCTGCGCCGGCTTGCCGCGAAGCATCCGAAGTCCGCCGCTTTCCTACATGGAAAAAGACCCGGCTGTTGTCGTCAGCCTCTTGCGGCCCTTGAGAAGCCATATTGGCCAGAGCCCTGTTTTGCAGCAATTTCTTAAAAATGGATTGGCGCTGAATGGAAGCAGGACGCAGCAAGGTTTGCCCCTGAGCCTTTATAGGCTGCGCCGCGGGAAACGCCGGCGAGGCCGAACCAATAATTAACGAGCAAATAACGGAAATCATGCGTTTTTAGATTATATCACCGACCCTTTCCAAGAGAATGGGCCGTTTGGTCCATTTTCGCGGGCCGGTGGACCTAGGACGGACCTAGACGCTGAAAAGAAGAAGTCATAGAATAAAGCACGGGTAGAAATTTTATTTTAGCTATGACTCTGGGGCTGGGAGCCTGCTCATCCTGGAAAACCTCCGGCCCCCCGCAAACGGCGGTCTTGATCACAGGCGGCCGCGTCTTCGGCCATCCCGGAGCCGATGCCGTGCTCATTACCGGCAACCGCATCGCCGCGGTGGGCAAGGCCGTTGATCTGCGCGCCCAGGCGCAGACGTTCGCTTCTCACGTTGACGCGGCCGGCGCTCATATCCTCCCCGGACTGCATGACGCGCATACCCATCTGATGGACGGAGGGCTGGCATCCTTCGAGCTCGAGATTTCAGCTCAGGACAAGATCAACGACATCGTTAAAAAAGTAAGCCGCTACGCCGCGAAGCATCCCGAACAGGACCGTATTCTGGGACGCGGCTGGTCCTACGACATCGTGCCCCAGGGAAGCTTTCCCTCCCGCCGCGATTTAGACCAAGCAGCCGCGGATAAGCCCGTTATTCTGGAAAGCTATGACGGCCATGCCTTGTGGGTGAACAGCAGGGCCCTCGAACTGGCGAAGATCACCCCGCAAACAGCGGATCCTGAGGGCGGAAAAATCGCGCGGGAAGCTAATGGTGTCGCCCAAGGCGTTTTGCTGGAAAGCGCCATGGAACTGATGCAAAAGGCGCTCCCGCCGCCGGATCAAAAAATCCGCATGGCGGCGCTAGACTCGGCTCTCCAGCAGTATCTCGAACTTGGGGTGACCTCGGTCACCGATTTATCGCCGCTCGAAGATGATTCCGAACTGAAACTTTTTGAAGAGCTGCAAAAGCAAGGCCGGCTTCCTCTCCGGGTCACGGCTTGCACTGTTTTAGGCGGAAACCTGAATCTTTACGAAAAAATTCGCAAGCAATACCAAGGCCCGTTTTTGAGACTCGGGCCGCTCAAGGGCTTTGTGGATGGAGTGATCGAATCCAAAACCGCTTATATGCTCAAGCCTTATCAAAGCGGCTCAGAGCGGGGGGGGCCGCGAATCCCTCCGGATAGGCTTAAAGAATTGGTGGCCGCGGCCCACGCACGCGGCTTTACGGTGGCCCTGCATTCCATCGGAGACGCTGCCGTTCGTTTGGCCTTGGACGCTTTTGCCGAAGCCGCCAAGCGCCACCCCGGCATCCAAGTCCGGCATCGCGTCGAGCATGCCGAGGTGGTTGACCCCAACGACTTGCGGCGCTTTAAAGCCTTGGGGACCGCGGCTTCTCTGCAGCCCCTCCACAGCGGCCCGGATTCGGGGGTATGGGCCAAGAATCTCGGGGCCAAACGCGTGAGCTTAAGTTTTCCCTTTAAGGCCCTGTTGGCCAAGGATGCCATCCTGGCCTTCGGCTCGGACTGGCCGGTGGCATCCAACAATCCTTATTTAGGAATCGCCGCGGCGGCTTCCTCCATCCCGGTTGAGGAGGCGGTGAAGGCCTACACCCATGGGCCGGCTTACGCCATCGGGCGAGAAAATGAATTGGGGAAAATCGAGCCGGGGTATTTGGCGGATATCGTCGTGCTCTGGCCGGAAATCCATTTAGAGAAACGATCCACTCTGGGAAAGGCTCGCGCGCGCGCCGTGATCGTGGACGGCCGGCTCAGTCTCCGCCCTAACTAGATAAAAGAACGACTACCGGGTAATGGCCCGAATGCCCCCGGAGCTGAAAGGCCTATGAGATAAAAGGCCGAAAGACCCTGGTGGTAATTTTCTCTATAGTCTACAATAGAGCTTCAAAGAGGGGGTGGCGCAAATGGCGAAACTAACGGTGGTTTTATTTTTTGTTCTCCAAGGATTGTTATCGGCCCAGGAGAAAGTGCCCACCATAGACTGGAACACGGATCCTGTAGCACAAGTGAAGGCAGAGGGTAGCGTTGCAAACCCCAATTACATGGAGCAGAGCTACGCGACAGTCCGGGAAGGAGCCCTGGCGTTGGGAAATTGCAAGGTGAGCCAAGACCCAAAATTTCTTAGGGACTGCGTGAATTTCGCTCTCAGCTTCTTTGGAGATGGCCCAATCGGCAAAAAAAGGATCAGCCTGCTCGATCAGGCTCGTGAAAGAAGGTTGGGTAGTTACTCTGTTAAATATTCCTGGGAGGGATTAAGAGAACACGGTCGTGCTCTTGCCTTTCTGAGAACGGCTGACGCCCTTCGCAAAAAATGTGAGCAAATTGGGGGGCCAAGGTTCCCAACAAATGGCTACTATGGCTACACTTACAATTACGCCTGCGTTGGAACGCTCGCAGATGATGCAGAAGCTCTGATACGCATAGATCGGATAAGAAGCAAGTTAAAAATTTTTCCTCGTGACCTTTAGGCCCAGCGAATCAGCGCAAGCCACCTTTCGACAATTCCATCGGCTGCGACACGCAAGGATCGGCATGGTGTCAAGTTTACAAACTAACACAAAGTTACAAAAGATCGAAATGTTAGGTCGCGGCCCCGCCGTGGGAATCCCGGCTAACGACGATAAACTTCGCGGCGATGCCCAATGCGGTAGACGCAGACCAAGCGTTTCTGATCGTCGATTGCATACAAGATCCTGTAATCGCCTTTGCGTATCCGATAACCGTCCACCCTGGACAACTTTTTCGCTCCGGGCGGACGTGGGTTGACCGTTAAATCATCGAATACTTCAGCCAGCCTCGCTGTAGTTTCTTTTGGAAGGTCCAGGAATTCCTTGCGGGCCCTGGTTTCGAACTCGATGTGATAGGACAAGGCTATTTGATTTCTTTCTTAATGGAGTTCCAGGAATGGAATCCAGTCGCTTCTTTCATGGCCTGGCGCAGATCGTAGGCGTCCATAAGGTCTTCTATCTTCTCGCGAATGGCCTCTTCAACGAGAAAGTTCTTGCGGATGCCAAGCAGCGCGCAGGCCTCATCGATCTGCTTTTTAAGTTCCCTAGGGAGCTTGGTGGCAAAAACTTCATTCCTAATCACAACTTAAGTTTACTATAAATAACTTAAGTTGTCAATGGCCTCTCGTCTTTCCTCGCATTTGTTGCAGTTTCCGCAATGTTTACCGCCGTTCGGCCTCAGGCAGGAGAAAGTCAGTTGGAATGCAAACCCAGGGACACGCTTGATCACCTGATCCTTGCTTAATTCCGCGTAAGGAGTGCTGATGCGGATGCGGGAATTGGTCGCCGCGCTAACCGTTTTTTCCATGGACTTCAGAAATCCAGGCCGGGCATCAGGGAAAGGATTGCATTTAAGAATCGCCAGGGCGAGCTCGGGGATATCGTGCAAGGCGCAGAAAAGCCCGGCCTGAGCGATCAAGACCATGTTTCTTCCCGGGATGTAAACGCTTCGCGAAGCGCTTTTGGCGTCCGGCACCCGGCGCCCGGTAATAGCCCAATGACTTTTCATTAACGGCTGCATGGGCGAGCGGGTCACGGTCAAGGACTTAAGACGCGGAGTTTTGAGCCGTTTCAAAAGGCGCCTCAACCAGGCCAGCTCGACTTTTTCCCATTTAAAACCGGCTCCCACGTAAAGCGGATAAACCTCATGGCCCTGCCTGAGCTTATCGGCCAGCAAAACCGAGCTATCCACCCCTCCGCTGACCAGAACGCAAACGCGTGAACGCATCGGCTATAAGCTATAATATTTCGGCTTTTATGAGTCAATCTCGCCGCTACCCTCAGAGCCCGGTCTTTTACCGCTCGCTCAATAAAAGCTTCCCCGTCATCGCCCGCGGCGAGGGCTGCCGGCTTTATGATGAGCAAGGGAAGAAATATCTGGACGGCTGCGGCGGGGCTTTTGCGGCCAATATCGGCCACGGCAT
>MGUO01000097.1:0-638 GCA_001800015.1 Elusimicrobia bacterium RIFCSPHIGHO2_02_FULL_57_9 | reverse complement strand
TGGGCGAACAGCTAAGCCGCATCGCCTATGTCAACGGCACGGCTTTTACCAGCCTGCCGGCCGAAGAACTGGCCGCCGAATTGGCCCAACTCTCGCCGGCGGGGCTTAATAAGGCGTTTTTTCTTTCCAGCGGCTCAGAAGCGGTGGAAGCGGCGCTGAAGCTGGCGCGCCAATATTGGGTTGAATCAGGCAAGCCGCATAAGCATAAGATCATTGCCTTAAACCCCGGCTATCATGGCAACACCCTGCTGGCTCTCTCGGCCTCGGCTCGCGGGCATTACCGAAAAATGTTCGCCCCCTGGCTGGTCAAAACCGTGCAGATTCCCGCCTCTTATGCTTATCGCTGCGAATGCGCGGGCGAATCCGATTGCCCGGTCTGTTCAGGAGCCGTATTGGAGGAAGCGATTCTTAGGGAAGATCCGAAAACCGTGGCGGCCTTTATCGCCGAGCCCGTGGGCGGGTCCTCGACAGGCGCCTCGGTGCCGCGTCCCGATTATTTTAAGCGCATTCGCGAAATTTGCGACCGGCATCAGCTGCTTTTTATCGCCGATGAGGTTTTAACCGGCGCGGGGCGCACCGGCCGCTGGCTGGCTATGGAACATTTTAACGCAGTCCCGGACATCATCACCATGGGCAAG
>MGUO01000096.1:2451-3008 GCA_001800015.1 Elusimicrobia bacterium RIFCSPHIGHO2_02_FULL_57_9 | reverse complement strand
GGGGCGATCAAGAACCCGTCAGCGGGGTCGTCAGCCTCTTGCAGCCTTGCATGCGGCCCCTGGGAAATACACGTGCCCTCCTGGAGAGCTTGGCCGCGTGGATGGGAACACCAAAACCTGCGTATGATATTCTTCGGGAAAATTGGCAGGCAAAAGTCTTCCCACGGCAAACGAAGGAGAGCTCTTTCCAGGTGTTCTGGGATCGCGCCGTCCATGACGGTTTCGTAGAACTGGACAAAACGCCCGCGATCTCGGCGCAGTCCTTTGCCACAAGCTCGATCCACCCGATCCTTTCCGCCCCGGCTCTGGAGAAGGGCGAATTTGCCCTGGTGCTGTATCCCAAGGTGGGCATACTCGACGGCAGGCACGCTGAAAATCCCTGGCTGCAAGAGCTGCCGGACCCGATTACCAAGGTGACCTGGGACAACTACGCTTGCCTTTCTCCGGCGACCGCCGCGGAAATGCGAGTGAGCGAAGGTGACCTGGTGCGCCTCGCGGCTGGAGATGACCCGAAGGCATTGGAGCTGCCGGTGGTCATTCAGCCGGGCCAGCACGAT
>MGUO01000096.1:1922-2435 GCA_001800015.1 Elusimicrobia bacterium RIFCSPHIGHO2_02_FULL_57_9 | reverse complement strand
GGGCTTCAATACTGGCGCGCGCCCGTGAAACTCCAATCAACCGGAAAACATCTGGCCCTGGCTTCCACGCAGACTCACCACAGGATCGAGATTCCCCAACACCTGGCTACTCCTGGCACGGAGCGACGCCCGGTCATCCAGGAAACACCGTTACAGGCTTACCTCGACGATGTCCGTTCGGGCAAGCAATGGGAGGAGAAACAGCACCAAGACCTCTGGCCCCAGGATCACAGCTACACCGGACATCGCTGGGCGATGGTGATTGACTTGAACGCTTGCACGGGCTGCTCCGCCTGTGTGATCGCTTGTCAGGCGGAAAACAACGTTCCCGTGGTGGGCAAAGACGAAGTGCGCAGACGGCGCATCATGCACTGGATCCGAATGGATCGTTACTACGCCGGCGACGACGCGGAGGTGGCAGTGGCGCATCAACCGATGCTATGCCAGCATTGCGAAAATGCGCCGTGCGAGACGGTTTGTCCGGTCCTGGCCACGGTCCACAACGCCGAAGGT
>MGUO01000096.1:0-1883 GCA_001800015.1 Elusimicrobia bacterium RIFCSPHIGHO2_02_FULL_57_9 | reverse complement strand
GTGCAGCGGATCCAGGAAGCCAAAATCGAGGCCAAGCGAAACGGGGAACCGCTGCGCGACGGCGACCTACAAACGGCCTGCCAGCAGAGCTGTCCGGCGGGGGCCATCGTTTTCGGCGACAAGAACGACGGGAACAGCCGGGTCTCCCAGCTTCTGCGCAGCTCCCGTCGTTACCATGTACTGGAGGAAATAAACGTGCGACCTTCGATCGGATACCTCAAGTTAGTTCGTCACCGGTCGGAGGGACAGGAGGGGGAACGCCGTGGCTAGCGCCCACTCCACCCTGCATACTCCGCTGATCGAAGGTGCCAAAACCCCCGCCCAGGTAACCAAAGACATCTGTGCCGTACTCGACCGAAAACCAACCTGGGTCTGGTGGGCAGGGTTTCTGTTTGCTTTTGTCGTGTTGTTGATCGGGACGACCGCGGTCACGTATCAGATCTCCGTCGGGATCGGCACCTGGGGTCTGAACAATACGGTCGGTTGGGCTTTCGACATCACGAACTTTGTATTCTGGATTGGAATCGGCCACGCCGGCACTCTGATTTCCGCCATTTTGTTTCTGCTGCGGCAGCCCTGGCGGACGTCGGTGAATCGGTCGGCGGAAGCGATGACTATCTTCGCGGTGATGTGCGCCGGGATTTTCCCTGTCATCCATATGGGCCGTCCCTGGCTCGCCTTCTGGATGGTCCCCTATCCGAACACGAGGGGTTCGTTATGGATCAATTTCCGCTCGCCGCTAGTTTGGGATTTCTTCGCCATCCTCACCTACTTCACCATCTCCGTAATCTTTTGGTATTTGGGAATGGTCCCCGACCTGGCCACGATTCGCGATCGGACCAAACCGGGCCTGCGCCGCCGGATGCTGGGATGGCTCAGTTGTGGATGGGACGGCAACGCGCGCACTTGGCAGCATTATGAGACGGTTTACAAGATGCTGGCGGGATTGGCTACACCCCTGGTTGTCTCCGTGCACACCATCGTCAGTTGGGACTTCGCCACCTCCGTGATCCCCGGCTGGCACACCACGATCTTGCCGCCGTATTTCGTTGCGGGAGCGATTTTCTCCGGAATGGCGATGGTATTGACGCTGACCATCGTGGCCCGCAAGGCGATGGGGCTGGAGCAGTACATTACGGTGCAGCACATTGACAAGATGTGCAAGGTCGCGCTGGCCACGGGTTGCATGCTGGGCCTGGCCTACCTGACCGAATTTTTCACGGCGCTCTATTCCGGAAATCAGTACGAACAGTTTGCTTTCCTCAACCGCGCCCTGGGTCCGCTGAGCTGGTGCTATTGGATCATGGTGGGTTGCAACGTGGGAATTTCCCAGTTGCTGTGGTTTCGAAAAGTGCGCGCCAACCTGGTGGCAGTTTTCGCCATTGCCATTGTGATCAACGTAGGAATGTGGTTCGAGCGTTTTGTCATCATCGTAATTTCCTTGCACCGAGATTATCTCCCTTCCAGCTGGGCCAGCTATGCTCCTACGTGGATTGAGGTGGCTACGTTTGCGGGGACTTTCGGCCTGTTTTTCACCTGTTTTCTTTTGTTCTGCCGTTTTGTGCCGGTGATTGCCATTAGTGAGGTCAAGGGAGTATTGAGCGTTGGAAGAAAACGGGCGGTATTCCCCGCGGCCACTGTGGGAACACCGTCGGCGTCGGCCCGAGTCGGCTCGGAAGAAAAGGAAGTGCTGGCATGAGCCGCCGCCTGCTGGTGAGTTTTTTTGACCACGAAGACGACATTTTAGGCGCCAGTCGCACCGTGCGGGAGGCTGGTTTGCGGATTGCCGGTGCTTATACCCCTTATGCGGTTCATGGCCTGGACAAGGCGATGGGCCTCCCACCCTCAAAACTGCCTTTCGTATGTCTCCTGCTGGGTGTGTT
>MGUO01000095.1 GCA_001800015.1 Elusimicrobia bacterium RIFCSPHIGHO2_02_FULL_57_9 | reverse complement strand
CTAGGCTCACCAGATCGCCTTCGGCGAGTTTGCGTTTGGCCGATGGAATGCCGTGAACAACCTCCGAATTGATAGAAACGCAGAGCGCGCCGGGAAAGCCATGATAACCGAGAAAAGCGGGTTTGGCCTTGCGTTGGACCAACTCCTGCCTGGAGAGCGCATCGAGCTCAAGGGTTGCGACTCCAGCCTGTATGGCCTTGGATAAAACGACTAAGGTTTCGGCCACTATTGATCCGGCTTCGCGCATGATATCCAGTTCTGCGTGACTTTTCAGTTCTATAGTTTTAGTTGAAAACATGCAATTTCAGCGCAAGGCCCGAGACGAATCGATCACCGCGCATAAATTCTTGGTAACCTCTTCCAGACTCTGAGAAGCGTCGACCTCCTGGAAAACCTGCTCCGCCTTATAATAGACGACCAGCGGACGGGTCAAGTCCTCAAATACCATCAGACGCTTGTCGGCCGTGGCCTCCGTGTCATCTTCCCGCTGCGTCAAATTGCCGCCGCATTGATCGCACTTGCCCTCGGTCTTCGGCGGCCGGGAAATAAAATTGAAGACCTCCCCGCAACTGCCGCAAACGCGACGCGAAGTGAGCCGTTTTAAAGCCTCTTTTTTAGGCAGATTCATAAAAATCACAAGATCAATGGCTTCTCCCTGCCTGGAAAGAAGCGGCGCCAGCGCGTGCGCTTGAGCCAGGTTGCGAGGAAAGCCGTCCAAAAGGCATTTCTCTGCCCCCTCAAGCTTGCCCGCTACCATCTCGGTCACGGTATCGTCCGGCACCAGCTTGCCGGATTTAACATACTCCGCGGCTTTAAGCCCCAGGGTGGTTTTAGCCGCTATCTCGCTGCGGAAGATATCGCCGGTAGCCAAATGCTTAAAGCCATATTTGGCGCTTAAAATCCTGGACTGGGTCCCTTTGCCCGACCCCGGAGCCCCGAGCAATATGACTATCATCAAGTTCCCACGTTGAACCAGCGCTGCCGCAGCCTTCCCTTTTTAAGGAAGCCTTCATAATGGCGCATGATCAACTGCGCTTCAAGCTGGCCCATGGTGTCTAGGGCCACGCCGACCACGATTAAAAGCGCGGTGCCCCCGAAATAAAACGGAATATTCACCTGGCGGCGAGCCACGTCCGGCAGCACGCAGATGGCGGCCACGAATAGAGCGCCTCCCAAGGTGATTCTTTCAAGCACCCATTCAATATACTTGGAGGTGGGCTCGCCCGGCCGGTAGCCGGGAATAAAGCCCCCCGATTTCTTCATATTCTCTGCCAAGTCCACCGGATTAATCGAGACGGAATTGTAAAAATAACAGAAAAAAACAATCAGGCCCGCGTAAAAGAGCTCGTAAATCCAATTGCCGGAATTTAAGAATTCGGCCATTTTCTGCGCCCAAGGCGACGTCGGAGCGAACTGCACGACGGTCATGGGCACCGCCAGAAGAGAAACGGCGAAAATGACCGCGATAACGCCCGATTGATCGACTTTAAGAGGCAAATAGCTTTGCGCCCCGCCGTACATTTTGCGCCCTACCACGCGCTTGGCGTACTGAACCGGGATCTTTCTCTGCGCGGTCTCAACCCACACAACCGATAGAATAATTCCCAAGAGCATCGCCGCGATGGCCAAGGCCATGAGAAGACCGATTTCTTCCGCTTGGATCAGCTTGATGAAATTAATGGCCGCGCCGGGAATCTGGTCCACGATGCCGGCAAAAATCAGCAAAGACACACCATTGCCTATCCCCTGCTCGGTAATCTGCTCGCCCAGCCACATGACAAAAATAGTCCCGGCCGTCAAAGTCAAAACCGTCACCACATAAAATCCCCAAGAGGGGTCGGAAACCAGGGGGACGTTCCCGGGAATCGGGAATTTGGAGATCATGAGGGTCAACCCGAAAGATTGAAAAGACGCCAAAAACAGCGTCAAATACCGGGTCAGGGAATTAAGCTTCCGGCGGCCCAGTTCCCCCTCCTTGTGTAATCGATCCAGATACGGAAAAACATGCGCGCCCTGAAGCAAGCTCATGATGATGGACGCGTTGATGTAGGGCATAACCCCCATGGAAAAAATGGAAAAACGGGATAATGCTCCGCCTGAAAAAATATTAAGAAAGCTCAGGATGCCGCCGCGCTGGGCGTTGAAGATAGCGCTTAGGGCTTCGCCATTGACCCCGGGAATGGGAATGGCCGCTCCAATCCGGAAAACGGCGATGGCCCCAAGGCTGAAGAGAATCTTCCTGCGCAGTTCCGGGGAGTCGAATAGCTCTGAAAACTTATCGATCACGATGCTTTGGCGGCCAGGACCGTCGCGGTTCCCCCGGCCTTTTTGATTTTTTCCATGGCGCCGGCCGAGAAAGCATGCGCCGAAACCGCATAGGGGCGGCTCAGCGAGCCTGCGCCAAGAACTTTGACCGGTCCGCGGCCATTAATCATTCCATGGATTTTAAGCGCTTCGATGGTGACTTCCTTTTGATTCTTAAAAACCCGTTCAATACTCTCAAGGGATAAGACCTGATAAACGGTGCGGAAGGCTTTATTGTTGAATCCCCTTTTCGGAACGCGACGCAATAACGGGGTCTGGCCGCCCTCAAACCCCGGCATCTTCCCATCGCCGGAGCGGCTGCGCTGGCCTTTTTGGCCGCGCGTTGAAGTCTGTCCATGTCCGCTGCCCTCTCCCAGGCCAAGTCTTTTCCGGCGATGCCGGGAACCAGGCGTGGGTTGAAGATTATACAAATAAACCATATTATTTACCCCGAAGCTTCGCGACATCCCCTGCGGTGCGCAGACTCCTCAAACACTCCAAGGTCGCTCCAACCACGTTAAACGGATTGCTGCTGCCCAGGCTCTTGGTCAACACGTTTTTGACCCCGCCAGCTTCCAGCACGGCGCGCACGCCGCCGCCGGCGATAACGCCGGTTCCCGGAGCCGCCGGCTTCATCCAAACCTTGCCCGAACGGTATTTGGAAATAATTTCATGAGGGATCGTATCGCCGATCAAAGGGAATTTGACCAGATTTTTGCGCGCCTGGGCATTGCCTTTCTGAATGGAGGCCTGAACTTCCTTCGCCTTGCCTAGTCCCGCGCCCACGATGCCGGTTCCGTCGCCAACAACCACCAGCGCGGAAAAAGAAAATCGCTTGCCGCCCTTGACCACCTTGGCAACGCGGTTGATGGCAACCACCGTCTCTTTAAATCCGCCTTCCTCCCGAGAATCCATCCTGCGGCCGCGGGGAGCTGCGCCACGATGTCTCTCGGGCGCCGGGATGGCCGGAGTCGGCCCCGCGGGAGGAGGTGCGCCTGCTTCTACGGTTTCTGCCATTATGTTGGCTCCTTTAAAATTCCAGTCCTTGGGCGCGCGCGGCGTCGGCCAAGGCCTTGACCCGCCCATGATAGATATAGGCGCCGCGGTCAAAGGAAACCTTCTTAACGCCCGCCTCAACGGCTTTCTTGGCGATAAGTTCGCCGACCTTCTTGGCGGCATGGACGTTTTTGCCGCCTTTTGAGTCGGAGGAAAGAGAGCTGGCCGACGCCAATGTTTTCCCAGCGGCATCATCGATAACCTGGGCATAAATATGCTTGAGGCTGCGAAAAACAGTTAAACGCGGACGCTCGCCAGATCGGCCGCGAATCCTTTGCCGCGTCCTTTCTTTGCGAAACTCAAATCTCACCCACTGATCTTTCATTGCTATTTCTTGGCTCCCACTCCGCCGGCGGAAGCCCCAGCGGCCGTCTTGCCGGCCTTTTTGCGAACATGCTCGCCCTGGTAGCGGATTCCCGTCCCCTTATAAGGCTCGGGCTTGCGCAGCTCCCTTATTTTGGCGGCAATTTCTCCGACTAATTCCTTGCTCGACCCGGAGACTGTAATTTGCGTTCTTTTGGGGTCGACGCTCAAGGCCACTCCTTTCGGGGCTTCAAAAATGACCGGGTGGGATTTGCCCAGAGCCAGGGTTAGTTTCTGTCCTGCCACCTCGGCGCGAAAACCCAACCCCACGATATCCAGCACCTTCGAAAAACCGGTGGAAACACCGAGCACCATATTTTGGACGCGGGCTCGCGAAGTGCCGTAAACGGCCGACACCTTTCTGCCCGATTCCAAATCAGCGGTCAGGCAAATCCGCTCGCCCTTTATTTCCGCCTTTACCGCCGGGTTTAAAATCTCCTTCAATTCCCCCTTAGGTCCTTTGGCCGTAATGGCACCCGCGGCAATCGCGACTTGGACCCCCTTCGGTATAACAACCGGCATTTTCCCGATTCTGCTCATAATATCACCAAACTTGACAGAGGACTTCTCCGCCCACCTTTTTTTCTTTTGCCTGCTTGTGCGTCATAACGCCATGGGAAGTCGACATGATCGTCACGGCGAATCCCCCGCGAACCCGCGGCACTCGCTGGTACGAGCGATAAATCCGCAGCCCCGGCCTTGATACCCTTTTAAGCCCGCGGACCACCGGCTCCTTGCTCGGCGAATACTTAAGAAATACGCGGATGGCGCCGTGCCGGTTCCCACTGTAAAGAGATTTAAAATTGGCGATAAAACCCTCTTCCTTGAGGATGCGCACAATCTCGAGCTTGAGTTTCGAGTACGGCACATCAACACGGTCTTTCAAACGCGCATTGGCATTGCGAAGACTGGTTAAAAGGTCTGCTATCGGATCCATGCCTATTTCCTTTTTCCTTGTATTTTACCTTACCACGATGATTTTCTAACGCCTGGTATTTGGCCTTGATGGGCCATGTTCCTGAAACAAATTCTGCATAAACCGAAATCCCGGTAATAAGCGCGCGGCCTGCCGCAAATCTGGCAGCGATTTCGATAGCGGGTCGTGAATTTTTGCGGCTTCTTCATTTTTGCGGTCCAAGCCGTCGTTGCCATACTTATTTCCTCATACCTATTTTAAGGACAGTATGGCACCATCCTATATTTTGGAAAGGTGCCATTTACTTTCCCTCCGCCTCGAGTTTTTTTTGCTGTTTGAAAGGAAAACCTAGAGTTTTCAGCAGGTCAAAAGCGCATTCGTCCTTCCGAGCCGTCGTGATGAAGGAAATGTTCATGCCACGCTGTTTCGGCGATTTTTCCACGTTTACCTCGGGGAATATCAGCTGCTCGCGCAGGCCCAGATTGAAATTGCCGGTCCCATCAAAGCCCTTGGGCTCAAGACCCCGGAAGTCTCGTATGCGTGGAATGGCCGTGGAAATCAGCCTGTCCAGGAATTCCCACATCCGGTCGCCGCGAATAGTCGCCCGCACCCCAATGGGCATGCCTTGGCGCAGCTTGAAATTGGAAATAGATTGTCTGGCCTTGCGCACCTGCGGCCACTGGCCGGTAATCATGGCCAATTCCTCTCGGGCGGCGTCCAGCATCTGGATGCTGTCGCGCGCGTCGGAAACGCCGATATTGACCACGATCTTATCCAGCCTGGGCACCTGCAATGGATTTCTAAAACCGTCTTTCTCCATCATGGCCGCAACGACCTGTTCTAAATAAAATTTCTTAAGCCGCGGAATAGGATGCTTAACTTCCCTGCCGTCCGAAACGGCCATGGTCGGCCCAGCCGCCTTGGCCGCCTTGGCTTCCAGCGCCGCCTTCTTGGCCGAGGCCGCCTTGGCTTTCGCTTTTTCCGCTGAACTATCTTCTGCCATAAAACTCCTTAATGGAAATTCCGGCCCAAAACAGATAAATCACAATATGGTCTCGCCGCATTTGCGGCAGCTGCGCATGGTCTCCCCCGTCTGAAGCTTTTCCAGCTTCGGCCGGATGGGCTTTTCGCACTTGGGACAGAGCAGCATGATATTCGAATAATCCACAGGCGCTTCCATTTTTTGTAAACCGCCAGGCGCCGTCTGGGTGCGTTTTTTATGCTTGGTCACGATATTAACCTTGCCGACCAGCGCGGTCCTTTTCCCCGGATAAATCTTAAGAACTTCTCCGGTCTTGCCGCGATCTCTGCCCGCGATCACCACCACCTTGTCTTTTTTACGAATCTTAAATTTAACCATGCCGTATCCTTTATACAACCTCTGGGGCCAGCGAAACGATTTTGAGATAGTCTTTATCGCGCAGTTCCCGGGCGACCGGCCCGAACACGCGGGTGCCTTTCGGCTCATTGTTGTCGTCGATCAGGCAAACGGCGTTGTCGTCAAAACTAATGTAAGAGCCGTCGGGCCGCCGCATATTGCGCACCGTGCGCACTACCACAGCCTTGACCACATCTCCCTTTTTGACGGCGCCATGCGGCAGCGCA
Source organism: Elusimicrobia bacterium RIFCSPHIGHO2_02_FULL_57_9 (assembly GCA_001800015.1). Classification (GTDB taxonomy): domain Bacteria; phylum Elusimicrobiota; class Elusimicrobia; order UBA1565; family UBA9628; genus O2-02-FULL-57-9. The sequence continues at coordinate 2,075 of MGUO01000095.1, read as the reverse complement.
TCGCGCACGCTGCACACCACGATGTCGCCCACCGAGGCGTAGCGGCGATAACCGCCGCCCATGACATGGAAGCATTGCAGTTTGCGCGCGCCGGAATTGTCGGCGACGTTGAGAATGGATCGCAGCTGGATCATATTAACGCTCCCTTGTCGAAACGGGGGGCGGCTTTAATAACACGGATAATCCGCCAGCGCTTGGTTTTAGACAAAGGCCGTGTGCTCATGATTTCGACAACATCGCCTTCATGCGAGGAATTGCTCCCGTCATGCACACTAAATTTGCTGAATTTCCTCATGATCTTTTCGTAAAACGGATGCCGCACAAGCCGTTGAACCTTCACGACCCTGGTCTTGTTCATCCTGTCGGAGACCACGGTCCCTTGAAAAGTTTTTCTATCGCGGCGCTTTAAATCAGCGGCCTGTTCTTCGGTCTTGGTCATTTTTGATCCTCAGCAAGCGACGCCGCTTGTTTTTCTCCCATCCAGGTCTTTAGCCTGGCCACATGCCGGCGCAGATTTTTTAATTCAAGAGGATTTGCCAAAGGAGAAAATTGATGCTTAAAACGCAGTTTAAAGCTCTTCTCCCGGGCCTGGCAAAGCTCCGCTTCCAGTTCCTTCACCGATAAACTTCTTTTAGCCTGCCTCTCGTTGGCTTTCATGTGTTAAATGTGCTCTCGGATCATGAATTTTGTTTTGATGGGCAATTTGTAGGACGCGGAAATAAAGGCCTGCTGGGCATCCGCCAAGGGAATTCCCTCGATCTCGAAAAGGATGCGTCCCGGCCTGACCACGGCCACCCAATGATCCGGAGCTCCCTTTCCCTTTCCCATGCGGGTTTCAGCTGGATGCTTGGTCACGGCCTTGTCCGGGAAAACGCGGGTCCAAAGTTTGCCGCCCTTTTTTAAGTAGCGGCCGATGGCGACGCGAGAGGCTTCGATCTGCCGCGCCGTCACCCACTTAGGCTCCAAGGCCTTTAGGGCGTATTCCCCGAACGCAATGCTAGCGCCCCTCTTAGCCGGCCCCTTGATGCGGGGATGACTGTGGGGCTTGCGGTATTTAACCCTTTTAGGCATTAACATCGGGGCTGGCTCCTCCCTTGGGTTTTTCGTCCGACTCAGCGGCAGCGGCCGACGCAACGGACGCGGCCTCGGGCGCCGGAATGGCCGGCCCTGCCGCGGCGGCCTCTTTTCTAGCCTGCAGCAGCAATTCCTTGGGACTCTTAACGAAAAGTTGCTTCTTAAAAATCCACACTTTGACGCCGATAAGACCGGCCGTGGTGAAAGCCTCGGCCAAGCCGTAATCGACATCCGCGCAATAAGTATGCAAGGGAACCCGGCCCTCGCGCAGCCACTCGCGGCGCGCGATTTCAGCGCCGTTGAGTCGCCCCCCCACCATCACCTTGATGCCGAGCGCGCCGGCCTGCATGGTCCGCTCCATGGCGCGGCGCATGGCGCGGCGATGAGCGATTCTTTTCTCGAGCTGCAGGGCGATGGCTTCGGCCACCAGCCGAGCATCCAGCTCGGGGTCTTTGATCTCCATCACGTTGATGAAGGTCTTGCGTCCGGTTAAATTTTCAATCTGGGTGCGCAGGGCCTCGATGTCGGCGCCTTTCTTACCGATCACCACGCCCGGACGGGCCGTGTGAATGTTAACACGCAGATACGAACCCGCACGCTCGATGCCTACCCAGCTGACCGCGGCCATCCGAAAGGTGTTCTTAACCAAGCTGCGGATCTTAAAATCCTCACCGATGAGCGCGGGCATGTCGCGCAAGGAAAACCACCTGGATTCCCAATCGTGAATATAGCCGAGACGCACCGAATTTGGATGAATCTTATTGCCCATGCTTACTCCTATAATCCATACGGATAGTTATGCCTCATCCGACACGACAACCGTCAGATGACAAACTTTTCTTTTAAAGGTCATGGCCCGGCCCTGCGGCGCGGGCATAACTCTCTTCATTTGGCCCATCGGCCCCGGCCCGGCCCAACAAGATTTTATGTACACACGGGCCGGCACCAGGCTGCGGCCGGCGCGAGCCGCCTTAATAGCCAGGTTGGCCGCCGCTGAGCGC
>MGUO01000094.1 GCA_001800015.1 Elusimicrobia bacterium RIFCSPHIGHO2_02_FULL_57_9 | reverse complement strand
AAGAAAATCCGGGGGTCAAAGCGGTATTTTTACAGCATACCGACACTTCGACGGGCGTGGTCAATGATTTGGCTTCTCTCGCTCGCTGCGCTCGCGAGGTTTCGGCGGCGATCATTGTCGTCGATGCCGTCTCGAGTCTCGCCGCCGAAAGATTAGAAACAGATGAATGGGGTCTTGATGTGGTTTTAACAGGCTCGCAAAAAGGTTTGATGAACGCGCCGGGGCTTGCTTTTGCGGCTGTTTCGCAAAGGGCTTGGAAATTAGTCGAGGCCGCCAAGCTGCCGCGTTTTTATTTCGACTGGCGCACCATGCGCAAATCCCTGGCTGATAGAGAAACCCCTTACACGCCCGGCGTCACCCTCATCGCCGGCCAAGCCGAAGCCCTGCGCCTCATCCGCAAAGAAAGAATCGAGAACGTCTGGAAAAGAACCGCGGATTTGGCTCAATACACCCGCAACTGGGCGGCCAAGACCGGGCTTAAGCTGTTCGCTAAGAACCCGGCCAATATTTTGACGGCTCTATGGCTTCCCGCCGACATGGACGGCCAAGCCCTAATCGCCGGCATATTGAAGGAAGAAGGGATTTCCATCGCCGGCGGCCAGCTCAAGCTCAAAGGCAAGATCATCCGCATCGCCCATATGGGCTACATCAGCAAGGCCGATCTCAACGCGGGCTTTACGGCGCTCGAAAAAAGATTGGCTCGCGTCAAAGCCTGATGGACAAGCTGAAGGTTCTGGTCACAGATCCCATCGACCGCGAGGGCCTCAAATCGCTGGAAAAGCATCAGAACATCGATCTGCACTACGAGATCAATCCCTCCTCCGATAAGCTGGAGAAAGCCCTCAAGGGCGTGGGTGCCTGGCTGGTGCGCTCGGAAACCCAGGTCACGGGCGAGTGGATGAAAAAGGCCGAAAGCCTGCGTTTGATCGGCCGCGCCGGAGTCGGGGTCGACAATATCGACATCCAGGCCGCCACCCTGCGCGGCATTGCCGTGATCAATTCCCCCTCGGCCAACACGATCGCGGCCTGCGAACACACCCTGGGCCTGATGCTGGCGCTATCGCGCAATATCCCCCAGGCCGACGCGGACGTCAAATCCGGGAATTGGCAGCGTACCAAGTGGATGGGAACCGAGCTGCAGGGCAAAACCCTAGGCATCGTGGGCCTGGGCCGCATCGGGCGGGAGGTGGCCAAAAGGGCGCTTGGCTTCGGCATGAGGGTGCTGGCCATGGATCCTTTCATCTCGCACGAACAGGCCAAGGAGTTGGGAGTCGAATTGGCCGAGTTGAAAAGGCTTCTGGGCCAAAGCGATTTCGTCACCCTGCATGCGCCGGCCTCCGATAAGACGCGGTATTTAATAAACAAGGACTCGATTTCTTGGTTTAAACCTGGAGCCCGCCTGATCAATTGCGCCCGGGGAGAACTGATCGAAGAGGCCGCCTTGGTTCAAGCCATTGAGTCCGAACGTCTTGCCGGCGCCGCCCTCGACGTTTTCGAAAAAGAGCCGCTCAGAGCGGACAGCGCCCTGCGCAAGCTGTCGCAGGTGATTTTAACCCCCCATCTAGGCGCCTCGACCCAGGAAGCGCAAAGCAAGGTCGCTTCCGAATTGTCCGAAAGCGTGATCGCTTTCCATGAACGAGGCATTGCTTTAAACGCGCTTAACCTGCCGGGCTTTGACGCGGATACGCTTAAGTCCCTAGGCGAATTTCTAAATCTGGCCGAGACCCTTGGCCGCTTCCTGGGTCAAATCATCGATTCAGGCATCAAGGAATTTATATGTTCATTCCAAGGCGATTTTAAGCCCTCCCAGCGCCGGCCCCTTTTTGTCGCCTCGCTTAAAGGGCTGCTGTCCACTATGCTGGCCCAAGGGGTGACCTACATCAGCG
>MGUO01000093.1 GCA_001800015.1 Elusimicrobia bacterium RIFCSPHIGHO2_02_FULL_57_9 | reverse complement strand
CCCGACACCGACGGCAGCCTGCGCGATTACACGGATTTCTGCGCTCAGGCTCATAAGGCCGGCGCGCTGGTTATCTGCGCGGCGGATCTGCTGGCGCTGACGCTGCTGCGCGCTCCGGCCGAATTCGGCGCGGATATCGCGGTGGGCAATACCCAGCGCTTCGGGGTGCCTCTGGGCTACGGCGGGCCTCACGCCGCTTATTTCGCCGCGCGCCACGCTCTTCGCCGGGTCATGCCCGGGCGTTTGGTGGGCGTTTCTCGGGATTCGGCCGGAAAGCCCGCGCTGCGCTTGGCCCTGCAGACGCGCGAGCAGCATATCCGCCGCGAAAAGGCCACCAGCAATATTTGCACGGCCCAGGTGCTTTTGGCCGTGATCGCCGGGCTTTACGCCGCTTATCATGGGCCGCAGGGGCTTAAGCGCATCGCTCAGCGCGTGCATGCCCTGGCCGGCGCCCTGGCTGAAGGCCTCAAGGGCCTGGGCTATGAAATCAGCTCTCGACCTTTTTTTGATACGGTCGCCGTAAAATTCGCCGAGAATCTTGAACAGATTCTCGGGCAAGCTCAGGCCCGAAGAATCAACCTCAGACGTTTGGAAAACGGCGGGGTCTCCATCGCCTTGGACGAAACAACTTCCGAAACCGACGTGCGGGAGCTGCTTGAGATTTTCGCCGCCGGGCGCAAGGCGGGCGCAGGCATCCGGGCGCTTGCGCCGCAGGCCGGCGAATTTCCGGCGCCGTTTAAGCGCCAAAGCGCCTTTCTCAAGCATCCCGTGTTCAATCAATACCACTGCGAAACGGAAATGCTGCGCTACATCAAGCGCCTGGAGTCTCGCGATCTGTCGCTGACCACGTCCATGATCCCGCTGGGTTCCTGCACCATGAAGTTAAACGCCGCCTCCGAAATGCTGCCGGTGACCTGGCCGGAATTCAGCAAAATCCATCCCTTTGCGCCGCTTGAGCAGACGCGCGGCTATCAGGCATTGTTCAAACAGCTCGAGGAATTCCTGGCCGCAATCACCGGGTTTGCCGCGGTTTCGCTTCAGCCCAATGCCGGCTCCCAGGGCGAATACGCGGGCCTCTTGGCCATACGCGCCTATCATGAAAGCCGGGGCCAGGGGCATCGCAAAATCTGTTTGATCCCCCGCTCAGCCCACGGCACCAACCCGGCCTCGGCCGCGATGGCCGGCATGACGATCGTCGCGGTTAACACCGCCGAGCGGGGCGACATCGATCTGGCGGATTTTAAAGCTCAGGCCTCAGAGCACGCGCGCAATCTCGCGGCGTTGATGGTCACCTATCCCTCGACTCACGGCGTATTCGAGGAGGGGATCAAGGACATATGTGAAGTTGTGCACAAAAACGGCGGCCTGGTTTATATGGACGGCGCCAACATGAACGCGCAGGTCGGCCTCTGCCGGCCCGCGGAGATCGGAGCCGATGTCTGCCATTTAAATCTGCACAAAACTTTCTGCATCCCCCACGGCGGGGGCGGGCCCGGCATGGGGCCCATCGCCGCAACCGCGGCCCTGCAGCCCTATCTGCCGGGGCACCCTTTGGCCCGCGCCAAGGCCGGTGAGGCGGGAGCGGTTTGCGCCGCGCCCTGGGGTTCCGCTTCCCTATTGCCCATTTCCTGGTCCTATATCGCGCAGATGGGAGGCTCGGGCCTGACCGAGGCCAGCCAAACCGCCATTCTTAACGCCAATTACATAGCTCAGCGCCTGTCCTCCCATTACCCCGTGCTTTTCCGCGGCCAGGCCGCCCTGGTGGCGCACGAGTGCATCCTGGATTTGCGCCCGCTTAAAGCTTGCGCCGACATTCAAGTCGAGGACGTGGCCAAGAGGCTGATGGATTACGGCTTTCACGCGCCGACGGTTTCCTTCCCGGTTGCCGGCACCATGATGATCGAGCCCACGGAAAGCGAGTCTCAAGCCGAGCTCGACCGTTTTTGTGAGGCGATGATCTCCATACGGCGAGAGATCAAGGAAATTGAAACCGGCAGGGCCGACAAAAACGACAACGTTTTGAAAAACGCTCCCCACACCGCCGCGATGGCGACCGGCGATCAATGGACTCATCCCTATTCCCGCCAAAAGGCCGCTTACCCGGCTCCCTGGCTCGGCGAGCACAAGTTCTGGCCTTCAGTAAGCCGCATCGATAACGCCTATGGCGACCGGAACTTCTGCTGCGCTCGCGTTTAAGCCGGGAGTGTTCGATGTCTACGACGCCTATGAACAGCTGGCGTTGGATGAAGCCGTCTTAAATCTTTCCGCGCCGGACTCCCTGATTCTGCGCTTCTACCGCTGGAAAGGACCGGTCGTGACTTTCGGCTACGGCCAGCCGCTGGCTTACGCGCGCCGTGCTGCGCAAGAGAAGGGTTTGTCTTGCGCGGCGCTGGCGCGCCGTTTAACCGGTGGAGGAGTGGTTTTTCACGACGGCGATATCACCTTTTCCGTGGTTTTCCCTTGGCAGCGCCTCTGCTCCCCGCGCCTGATTTATAGGAATATGCACCGCGGCGTACACTTGGGGCTTAAGGCCGACGGCATTCCCAGCCGGCTTTGGTCCGGTCCGGCCTCCAAGAGCGGCTCGCCCTTGGAAAAACAATGCTTTTCGGCGCCGCAAGCCATCGATATCGTCGATGGGCAAGGCCGTAAGGCCTTGGGCGGGGC
>MGUO01000092.1:10792-11160 GCA_001800015.1 Elusimicrobia bacterium RIFCSPHIGHO2_02_FULL_57_9 | reverse complement strand
CAAATTTCGTGCGCCGCGAGGCGGTCGAATTAGCCAACCGCATCAGGCTGCGGGTGGCCTGCGAGCCCTTCGTTTTCCAAGGGGAGAAAACTTCGGCCACCATGAGCATCGGCGTGTCTGGTTTCCCTCAAGACGCGACCACGCCCAGCCAAATCATCCGCGTGGCTGATGAGCGTCTCTATAAAGCCAAGCAAGGCGGACGCAATCAGGTGGTGGGATGAGCGCTCTTTATTTGGCTTTGGCCCTGCTGCCGGCCCTAGGGCTCTTGGCCGCCTATCCCGGGCGGGCCTGGATGAATGCGGCGGGGATGCTTCTTTCTCTGGCGGCAGCCCTGCCGGGTTTTCTTTTTTTCCAGCCTGATTTGCGGT
>MGUO01000092.1:2437-10780 GCA_001800015.1 Elusimicrobia bacterium RIFCSPHIGHO2_02_FULL_57_9 | reverse complement strand
GATGTCGAGAACCTGCGCGAGAGTGGCAAGCAGCTCTCCGTTGCCCTGGCCCAAGCCAAGGCGCGCGGCCTTAATACCGAGCGTGAGCATAAAGAGACCCGGACTCTTTACGGCGTGATCAAAAGCTTGGCCGAGGCCTTGAGCTGGGACGACATCAAGCCCAAGCTCGAAGCGGCCGTGAACCAATATTTAGGCATTCCCGAGTTCGCGCTTTACGCGGCTTCACTGAACGCCAAGGAAGGCTTTCGCCCATTGGTTTTACGCCATCTGCAGGGCTCTCCGGGCGCCGGTTGGGCCACTTGGGAAAGGTATTTGCGGCAGCGCAATTTAAACGCCGCGCAGCCGCATCTCATAGAGTCCCCGGAGGCCGCCGTCGCGCTGCCCGTCATCGATAACGGCGAGGTCTTGGGCTATTTCTACGCCCGGGTTGCGCGGGGCATGGACGGACCCCAGCTTTTGGCCAAGGCGCAGAGTTTCGCCTCGGAAATATCCTTCGCCTTCCGCCGGGTGAAGCTCTTCCAGGAAGTCGAGAATCTGTCCCGCGTCGACGGCTTGACCGGGGTTTACCGCCGGGGGGATTTCGAGGAGCGCTTGAAGCAGGAGGTGGTCCGGGCCAAAACCTTCAAGACCAGCTTCGGTCTGATGCTGCTGGATATCGATCATTTCAAGCAGCTCAACGACCGTTACGGCCATCCTTTCGGCGATCAGGTTTTGCGGCGGGTGGGAGAATTGCTCAACGCTTCCGTTTACGACACTGATTTCGTGGCCCGCTACGGGGGCGAGGAATTTGTGGTGGTGCTGCCGCGTGCCGAGCCGCAGGGCGCCTGGCGCAAGGCCGAGATGATCCGGCGTGCCGTGGAAGCCGAGAAATTCCTTATCGCTTTTGAAACGGTGAAGGCCACCGTCTCCATCGGCATCGCGCATTTTCCCCGCGACGCCTCCACCCCCGAGGAGCTGGTGGCCCAAGCCGACGCGGCCATGTATCAGGCCAAGTCGCGGGGGCGAAACCGCGTCGTGGATTGCAAAGCCGCTTGACAGCGATCGTTTCAAACGGTTAAATGACCGCTACTTATGGATGAACCGATACCCCCTCCTGCCGCACGCCGCGTGAAAAGGAGGCTCATGTTCTCCTTGCTCGGACTTTATGTTCTTTCCCTGGCCGCGGCCCTGGTCCTGATATTCCGGGGGCCGCCGCCCTCGACCGGCAAGGAGACAGAGAGAAAAGGGCTTTTGCTGACCATTCAGGAAAAAGACACGGTCGGCTGGGTTTCCATCCGCGGGGCCATTTATAATTCCGACAGCGCAAGGCCATGGGAGAAGGGCGCTGAGCAATGGAGCCGCCGCATCCGGCAGCTTTCCGAAACCAAGGGCGTGCGAGCCATCGTTCTCGACATCAATTCTCCCGGCGGGTCCGTGGGCGCGGTTCAGGAGCTACATAGCCAGATCCTGCGCGTGCGCAAGGAAAAGAAAATTCCGGTTATCGCTCTCTTTGACGATGTCGCGGCCTCCGGCGGCTATTATATCGCCGCGGCCTGCGATAAAATCATCGCTCATCCCGGCAGCCTCACCGGCTCCATCGGCGTCATTTTCCAAGCGGGGAACATGGAGGGCCTCTTTAATAAAATCGGCGTTAAAGTGGATGCGATCAAATCCGGCAAGCACAAGGATATCGGCTCTCCCGCCCGCCCCATGACGCCGGAAGAGCGCAAGATCCTGCAGGAGCTCATCGACGACGCCTACAAGCAGTTCGTCGCCGCGGTCAGCGCGGGACGCAATCTCCCTGAGGAGCAAGTCCGCGTCCTGGCTGACGGGCGCATCTACTCGGGCCATCAGGCGCTCGAGGCCAAATTGGTGGATATGCTGGGCGATTCGACCGACGCGCTGGAACTGGCCGGCAAGCTCGGCGGCATTCCCGGGCGGCCCAAGATACGCCGCGAAACCGATCGCTTCAGCGAAATATTCCAACTTCTCGACGCGCGCTTCCTCGGAATTTTGTCCGGCCGAGCGCTGCTTTCCGAGTTGTTGCCCGCGGCCCGCCACGGGTTGGAGTACCGCTGGGATGGATTTTAAGATGGCCTCTTTATGGGCTTTATCGAGCTGATCTACGATTATTTTGAGGACCATGTTCGGGCGGCCGGCGTGGTTAAGGAACGCCGGCCTTTGGCCTTCGGGGTTCTCTGTTTTCTGATCGGGGGGGTAAGCCTTTTCATGGCCCAGGCCTTAAGCCAGCGCCTGTTTTTTTCAGTGTCGTGGAGCTCCTGCGCCTTGGTGCTGTTGTGGAAGCTCTCCGCCGGCTTTTTATTGGTCGCCGTCCTGCATTTGATCCTGGATATGGAGGGATACCAAGGCAGCGCGGCGGGGCTTTTCGTTCATTTCGGCTTAGCCGAACTGGCCTGGGCCATGGCGATTCCCATGATCATCGTCGCCCGCCTCTCCCCCGGAGGTTTTTCCTGGATCGCCCCCTTGATTTTTTTCTTCGTGGGTTTGCTCAGCATCGGCCTTAAGGCGCGCAGCCTGCAGGATAATTATAATTTGAGCGCCGGACGGGCCTGGATGACCTTAAGCATTCCCTATTTGGCCGTGTTTTTAGTGGGCCTGCTGGCTTTTTCCTTGGCCCTGATCAGCCTGATCATGCAGTTCGTCAAGGGCTTCAATTGATGGAGCTTCCCTTAGCCAGCGCCGAACAAATGAGGGAGTTGGACCGCCTCGCCGCTCAAAAATTCAATTTACCCGTTTTGCAGCTTATGGAAAATGCCGGGCAAGCCGTCGCCTCGGAAGCGGCCGCTTATATTAAGAATGTGCTGAAACGGCAGGTCGGGGGCGCGCCGATCGCGGTTTGCTGCGGAAGGGGGGCCAACGGTGGAGACGGCCTTGTGGCGGCGCGCATTCTGCGCGAAATGGGAGCAAAAGTCCACGTCGTTATCTGTCCCTCGAAAAAGGAAACGGCCTATCCCCAAAGCGTCTCGGCTAGTTTAGAGCGCGCCAAGGCCGCAGGGGTGGAGGTTTCTCAAGCGGGCCCCGAGGCGGCGCTGGGCAAGATATTGGAGCAATCCGTTCTTATTCTGGACGCTTTACTGGGGACGGGCTCCAGCGGAAAACCCGCCGGCGCGATCCATCACATGATCCAGGAGATCACAAAATCCAAGAAACCGGTTTTAGCGGTCGATATACCTTCAGGGCTGCATCCGGACACCGGCTACCACAGCGGCGTCTACGTCACGGCCGCCGTCACTTTGACCTTGGGTCTGCCCAAGCGCGGGCTGCTTGCGCCTCACGCCAGAAAATACGTGGGGGCGCTTAAGGTGCTGGACATAGGCTATCCGCCAGCGCTGGTTGCGCAGTTGTTTGCGCCAAAATAAGCTGTGCTGCGGGGTGGGTTTCGGCGTTGAGTTCGGCGCCTATTCTTCCCAGATTATCCAGAGGCGAATCGTTAAAAATCCGAAATATCTCGCAGTTGAGATCCAAGGCTTTCTGAATCATTTCGCCCACCAAGCTAAACACGGCCTCGGTGGCTTGATGGCATTTTACGTATTTAAGCCCGCCCAAGGATAAAAGCCCGCAGGCCGGGCAGCGCCGGCCCATCTTGGTAAAGCCGTCGCGCAATAAAAGCAGGCGCACCTGGCCCTTCTGAAGCGCCGCCAGCGTTTTCTCGAGACCCAGCACCCCCATCCGCGCCGCCGCTGAATCGAGCAGATGATGGACCAGTACGCTCTCGCGCACTTTTCTCGCCGCGTTTTCCGAATCCACGATGGTTTCCAAGATTTTAGAGACCGGCATTCTGGGCTCGAGGCGTGAATCCAGAATGAGATTATTCTGCAGGGAGCTGTGCAAGTGGTTGACCAGGGTCATGGCTAAATCCGCGGCGGCTCCCACGATGACGCGCTGAAAGCCCTGGTTGCGCGTCAGGCCGTCTAGTTTTTCGGTGATGACTTTCAGGTTAGGGGTCAGGGGGCCGCTTAAGCCTATGGCCATTTCCTCGTATTCCCTGATCTGGCCCATGAAAACTTCCAGGAAACGGGCTTTTTTCGGCTCAACCATCACCACCCCGAAACGATGGTATTGGTCGGTCAACGATAACAGCGGCTTAAGATAGGGTTTTAAATCTACGGACAATCTATTGACCACCGCTTGCGGCAGAGGACAGGCGCGCCAAAGGCCGAAGCGCTTGGAGCTGAAAAGGGCTAATCCCTTGAAGGAGCCGGCGTCGAAGTCCTGCTCCAAGAAACGGTCCATCCGGGCAAAATCATCGTCCAGATCCTTGGAATGAGGAATTCTGGCCTGCAAATTGCGCCACTGCGCGCGGTACGCTCTTTGACAGTCGACATCCAGGTAGAGGCTGACTACGGCGGGGGTCGGCGTTTTAAATCCCAGGAGTTCGTTGAGGTGTTTGGAGCTGATCATAACCGCCTTATGAGGATACTCCGTCGTGTAGCCGGCTTCAAGCCGCCTATTGTCAGTATTTGTCCGGGATTGTCAGAGCTTTTGAACTTGCTCGGCGATGCCGGCCAAATGTTCGCGCACGCGGGGCTGACGCTTTTCCAGAGCGGGAAGAATTTTCAGGCGCATCCAGTTGCGCGTGAACCGGAGGGAGCGGTTGGAACGGTCGATTCGGTAAGCAAGACCGTGGATTCTCAAATAATTCAGCACTTCCAATTTTTTCAGAGGCAAAAGCGGCCGGATCAAAACTAGACCTTTGGCCAATGGCCTCTGAGGCGGAATGCCGCCCAAGGCCGCGAGCTTCGTTCCTCTCAACAAATGCAATAGCACGGTCTCGGCCTGATCATCCAGCTGATGGGCGGTCGCGGCCTTATTGCATTGCAACTGGCTTGCCGCCAGCTTAATGGCCTTATAACGTAATTCGCGGGCCGCGTCCTCGATGCCCTTGCGCCGCAGCCGCGAGCGCGCCGTTACGGGCACTTTGATTGCTTTAACCGGGACGTCGAGCGATTCCCCCAGCCGGCGCACGAATTCGGCGTCGTGCTCGGCATCCTTGCCGCGTAGGCCGTGATTGACGTGCAGAAGCGCCAGAAAAAAGCCTTTTTTCTTTTTTTGCGAAGCTAAATAATGGGCCAGGCATACGGAATCGGGGCCGCCTGAAACCGCGGCTAGTATCCGATCTCCCTGGCGCAGGAAGCGATGGGCGCGTTCGTAAGCCATGAGCTTGGACCATATTCGCGCGGCAAACTCTTTTCGACGCATTGCCATTAATTGTAGTATTTCCGATGACGATGACGGTCGATCATATCGGAATTGCGGTTAACAGCATTGAGGCGGCTTTGCCGTTTTATCGCGATAAGCTCGGCCTGCGAGCCGTGCATAGCGAAGAAGTCGCTTCCCAAAATGTGAGGGCGGCTTTTCTTCAGGCAGGCGAGAGTTGCTTGGAGTTGTTGGAGCCCATCGGCAGCGAAGGAGCCGTGGCGAAATTTCTGAAGCACAGGGGTCCCGGGTTGCACCATGTCGCTTTTCAAGTTGAAGATATCAAGAAAGAAATGAATCGCTTGACTCCGTTGGAGGCCCTGCCGCGCGCGGGCGCGCGCGGACATCAAGTGTGCTTTCTTCATCCCAACAACGCCCATGGGGTGCTCATCGAGCTGGTGCAGCATGACTGAGAATGTCAAGCCGGCCAAGGCCCTGGTTTCCGCCAAAACCCAGGAATTGCAGGCGCGCAGGCGCAAGGCCATGGCCGGCGGCGGTCTGGAGAGGGAGAAGCAGCAGAAGGCCCAAGGCAAGCTGTTGGCCCGGGAAAGAATCGATTTGCTGGTGGATGAGGATAGCTTCGAAGAAGTGGATTTATTGATGGAGAAGCGCTCCTCCGAATTCGGCTTGGGCGGCAGGTATTTGGCCGCCGACGGCGTGGTCACGGGATTTGCCCGCATCAACGGGCGCAGCGTCTGCGTCTATTCCCAGGATTTTACCGTGATGGGCGGATCATTAGGCCTGGCCCACGCCCAGAAAATTTGCAAGATCATGGATCTAGCCATGGCCGCGGGAGCGCCGGTGATCGGCCTCTGCGACTCGGGCGGGGCGCGTATCCAGGAGGGTGTGGAATCCCTAGGCGGCTACGCCGAGATTTTCTACCGCAACGTCCAGGCCTCGGGGTATGTGCCGCAGATATCGGCAATTCTCGGGCCCTGCGCCGGAGGCGCGGTCTATTCGCCCGCGCTCACTGACTTTGTTTTCATGATCGAGGGTACCAGCCACATGTTCATCACCGGTCCCGAGGTCATCAAATCGGCCACGGGGGAATCTTGCGATTTTGAATCCCTGGGCGGAGCAAAAACCCATAGCGTCAAATCAGGGGTTTGCCATTTCGTCGCGGGCTCCGAGCATGATTGCTTCCGGCAGATACGCGAGTTGCTGGAATACCTGCCCCAAAATTGCCGCGAGCGTCCCGCTTCGGTGATGCCCTCGGACGATCCGGCCCGCAAAAGCCGGCTGCTGGATTCTTTCACCGAGATGGATCCCAAAAAGTCTTATAAGATACACGACGTCATCTGGGAAATCGCCGACGGCCATCAATTTTTCGAGGTGCACCGCGGTTTTGCGCGTAATATCGTGGCGGGGTTCATCCGCCTTAACGGCGAGACGGTGGGCGTGGTGGGCAATAACCCGGCGGTGCTCTCGGGGGCTTTGGATATCGGCGCCAGCGAAAAAGGCGGACGCTTCGTGCGCTTTTGCGACGCCTTCAATATCCCGCTTCTGACCTTGGTCGACGTTCCCGGCTACTGGCCGGGCTTGGAGCAGGAATGGGGGGGGATTATCCGCAAGGGCGCCAAACTCCTTTACGCTTACTGCCAGGCTACCGTGCCGAAAGTAACCGTGGTGTTGCGCAAGGCTTACGGCGGGGCTTATGACGTCATGAGCTCAAAGCATATACGCGGGGATATCAATTACGCCTGGCCGAGCGCGGAGATCGCGGTGATGGGGCCGCAGGGAGCGGTGGATATTCTGTTTAAAGGCGAGATCAAGGCCTCGCCCGAACCCGCCAAGGCGCGGCAGAAGCTTATTGACGATTACACCCAGAAGTTCGTTTCGCCCTATCAGGCCGCGGAGCGCGGCTACGTCGATGAGGTGATCGCCGCTTGCGAGACCCGGCCCAAACTGATCCGGGCCTTTCACTTTTTACGCGGAAAAAAAGTCGAACGTATGGAGAAGAAACACGGGAATATCCCGCTTTAGGAGAAAACTGATGAGAAAAAAAATCACGGTGGTTGGGGCGGGCAATGTCGGCGCGACCTTGGTGCAGAGGCTGGCTGAAATGGAGGTCGCCGATATCGTCATGATCGATATCCCGCAGACCGAGGGCATGCCCGCGGGAAAGGCTCTCGACATCATGGAATCCGGCCCGATTTACGGTTACGACTCGCGCTTGAGCGGGGCGACTTCCTATGAGACCACGGCCGGTTCCGACATAGTGGTTATCACCGCCGGCATGCCGCGCAAGCCGGGCATGAGTCGCGATGATTTGCTCAATACCAACGCCGGCATCGTCAAAGGGGTGAGCGAACAGGTTGTCAAATATTCCCCGAACGCGATATTGATCATCGTCTCCAATCCGCTTGACGCCATGTGCCTGGTGGCCCTCAAGACCTCGCGTTTGCCCAAGCATAGGGTCATCGGCATGGCCGGCGTGCTTGACTCGGCGCGCATGCGCTGGTTTATCGCCGAGGCATTGAACGTCTCCATGGAAAGCGTGCATGCCATGGTTTTGGGCGGACACGGCGACACCATGGTCCCCATGCCGCGATTCTCGACCGTTAACGGCATCCCCATCACTGAATTGCTTTCCAAGGAAAAAATAATCCAGATCAACCAGCGCACTTGCGACGGCGGGGCCGAGATCGTCAAGCTGCTTAAGACCGGCTCGGCGTTTTACGCGCCTTCCGCTTCCACCGCTGAGATGGTTGAGTCGATTCTAAAAGACAAGAAAAAGGTGCTTCCCTGCGCGGCCTATCTGGAGGGCGAATACGGAATCGACGGGGTTTTCGTGGGCGTGCCGGTCAAGCTGGGGTCCGGCGGCATCGAGCAAATCATTCAGCTCAATCTGACCGTTGAGGAGCGCATGGCTTTGCAGAAATCGGCTTCCGCGGTCAAGGAGCTTTCAGCCGCCCTTAAATAGGCCGATGCTTTTAGCTCTGGACGTTGGCAACACCAATATTACGGCCGGGGTTTTTCAAGGGAAAAAGTTAATCAGGCGGTGGCGCCGTGAGACCGGCACCCGATCTCTGGGCCGCGAGCTTCGCACCCGGTTGCGCGGGCTGCGCGTGGAGGCGGCGATATACGGCAGCGTGGTTCCGGCGATGAACCGGGGCGTGGAAATTGCGGTTCGGAAAAGCTTCGGGT
>MGUO01000092.1:0-2427 GCA_001800015.1 Elusimicrobia bacterium RIFCSPHIGHO2_02_FULL_57_9 | reverse complement strand
CCCGGTCAAGTGGGGGCCGACCGGGTGCTTAACGCCTTGGCCGCGTTTGAACTGGCGCAAGGAAGGGCCGTTGTGCTTGATTTCGGCACGGCCACGACTTTCGACTGCATTTCCGAAAAGGGGGATTATTTGGGCGGGGCGATTGTGCCGGGACCCCATCTGGCGGCGCGCATGCTGCATGAACACACGGCTCAATTGCCTTTGGCGCAGGTGCGGCGCCCCCGGCGCGTCATAGGCAAGAACACGGACGAATGCATCCAGGCGGGAATTTATTTCGGCTACCTGGGCATGATAGAAAAAGTATTGGCCTTGACTTTGCGGGAGATGGGAGCTAACGTTAGCATCATGGCCACGGGAGGCTTGGCTGTTTTGTTTAAAAAAGATTTGGGAAGATCGATACGCCACGTGCCGGATCTGACCCTGCAGGGTTTAAGAATCGCTTCCGAGAGGATGAGATTATGTTGAAACGTCTTTTCTTGCTTTTCGCCCTGGTTTCTTCGACGGTCCCGGCTTTCGCGGATCAATACGGCGCCTTTGAGCAATATGCGGACGGCTCTTCCATAAAACCGTTTACTCGCGATTTGGGGGGCGTGTTGGGATCAGCCACTTTCCATAGCGCCAGGTCCTTGGGCTTTTCCGGCTTCGACATCGGTTTGCGCGGGGGAATGCAGTTCTCGCCGGACAGAGATAATCTCATCCTGCGCAACCGCGGGGTCAAGGTTTTCGGCCTGCCCTGGATGCAGGCCGAAATCGGCCTACCATTTAAATTCGACGGTTTTATCCGCGGCATCAGCTATCAGGGCTTGACCATCGCCGGAGGAGGCCTGCGCTACGGCCTGCGCAAGCTCTCCGACACGCCGTGGAGCCCGCAGATGCTTTTCTCCGCGGTCGGCCATTCCGTGGTTCACCAGCATTTCTCAGCCAGCCAGGCCGGCGGCAGCCTGGTGGTATCAGCCGGTATTCCGGTGTTCACTCCCTACGCCGGCGGCGGCTTCGACCGCACGCGCCTGGTCGTGCGTTCCTCAACCTTGGATCCCAACTTCAACGGCTCCGTCGTTACCACCATTCAAAGCCGCTACACCGCGGGCATGCAATTTCGGCCTTGGACTTTTTTCTACATTCACCTGGCTTACGTGCTGCTGCACGGCCAAAGCGGCAGCGAGGCCGGCATGGGCCTGCGCTTCTAATCCCTTTAAAACAGCTAACCGCGGTATTTTCCTTTGAAACTCTTCTCGGCTTCGCGGGCCACTGCTTTTTTCTTTAGGTCCTCGCGGCGGTCGGGGCCGGTTTTGCCGCGGGCCAAAGCCAGGCTCACCTTGGCCCAGCCGCGTCGGAAATAGACCTCCAGGGGGACCAAGGTCAGGCCGCGAACTTGCAGTTTTTGGGAGATTTTCTCGATTTCCCGGCCGTGCAGCAGCAATTTGCGCGACCTTCGGCTCTCCGGCGCTTCCTCGGCCCGGGTGTGCGCATAGGGGGGGATGTAAAAGTTAAAAAGAAATAGCTCGCCTTTATCCTGCCTGCCGAAACAGCCGTCCAAAGAGGCGCGTCCCGCGCGCAGAGACTTGACTTCGGGGCCGGTCAGGCTTAAGCCGGCTTCGTAGACATCGAGAATTTCATAGAATCGGCGGGCCTTGCGGTGGCTGGCGACGACCTTTTTTTCGCTTTCCGGTTCCTTTTTTTTGGCCGTGTTCATGGGAATTTGTTAGAATAGCATAATCGCGCAGGTGGCGGAATTGGCAGACGCGCACGGCTCAGGACCGTGTGGCCGCAAGGCCTTGGGGGTTCAAGTCCCCCCTTGCGCACCATTGTCCACTGACAGCAGGTGACCTAAGTCCTATTGACAGGCAAATCCGCAAGGGGCTATACTCTCCTATCGATTCTCAACGCTGACCCAATAATGCCGATACGAATACTTTACCCTTCATACATCATAACGGCAGTAAAGGGGGGTATAGCAATGAGAAAGAGCAAAAGCAGCAAGGGGTTGCGAGCTTCGGGTTTCACGCTCATCGAGTTGATGATCGTGGTTGCAATCATAGGTATATTGGCGGCTATCGCCATTCCGAAGTTCTCAAACCTCATCCGCAAATCCCAAGAGGGAGCGGGCAAGGGCAACCTGGGTTCCATCCGTAGCGCCTTGAGCATTTACTACGGCGACATGGAAGGAATATATCCCAGCCTCCTTGAGTCGCTCACCCTCAACGGAAAGTACCTGTCGGCCCTACCGGCTGCGAAAACTCCGCCGTATCATGCGGATAGTGCAACCGTCCGGACGGAAACCACTCCCACAGACGGCGTCGGTTGGTCCTACAATGCGACGACCGGCAACGCAAACGAGGGAACTGTCTTGGTGGGGTGCACGCATACCGACACCAAGAGCAGCCAGTGGACGACGTATTGAGTTAGTGCCTCGCGTTAAGCTGGGGG
>MGUO01000091.1:8464-16689 GCA_001800015.1 Elusimicrobia bacterium RIFCSPHIGHO2_02_FULL_57_9 | reverse complement strand
CAGCATCGCCAACCTCGTTCCATCTGATGTCGAGATCCGCGGCAACCACTTCTTCAAGCCTCTCTCCTGGAAACAGGGAGACCCCAGCTTCGCGGGAACGGCCTGGAGCGTTAAGAACCTGCTGGAACTCAAGAATGCCCGCAGGGTATTGGCTGAAGGCAACATATTCGAAAATAACTGGGCTATGGCCCAGAATGGTTTCGGCATTCTCTTCACCGTGCGAAACCAAAGCGGAAGCGCCCCCTGGTCGGCGGTAGAGGATGTGACGTTCCATTATAACATCGTGAAGCATTCCGGCAATGGGATAAACATCCTGGGTTACGATAGTCCAAACCCAAGCCAACAGACGAAGCGCATCTCAATCCAGAATAATATTCTAGACGACATCAACAGCTCGCGGTGGGGCGGCAATGGCATCCTATTGCAGATCTTGAACAGGACGGCGGATGTGGTGCTGGATCACAACACGGCATTCCAAAATGGAAACATCATAACAGCGGACGGGGGGCAGCATACCGGGTTCATCTACCGCAATAACATCACTCCTCACAACCTCTACGGGGTGATTGGCACCGGCACGGGGGTGGGCAATTCCACCCTCAACTATTACTTTCTGAGCGCCACATTCACGCAAAACATCCTGGTCGGGGGCAACGCCTCCCAATACCCTCCCAACAACTTCTTTCCCGCCTCCTTAAGCAACGTGGGATTTGTCGACATGGCCGGAGGGGACTACCACCTCTCCGCCGCAAGCCCCTACAAGAACGTCGGCACCGACGGCAAAGATTTGGGCGCCGACATAGACGCCGTCAACGCCGCCACCGCCTGCGCCGTTAGCGGCCAATGCGGCGCGCTTCCGCCGCCTCCCCCTCCCAGCACCGCCCCGCCGGCCCAGCCCAGGGGATTGAGAAGTCTGTGAGTTTCTCGCGCCGGGAATAGACTTGCTTGAGCCTTGGTCGAATTTCATGCCGGCATCTTAACCCTTTGATGCAATTTTCGGATATTCCGCCGAATCTGGGACTTGGGAGCGGCTAATGCCAAAAATTTGCGTTCCTCCCGAATCTTGTTCAGGAACGTCAATTTGAGAATTTTACCTGATTTTATTCCACGCAGATCTTGATTCCAGGAGGTTTCAGGGCTATCCTTGTGACTATGAGTGCAGCGGCGACTCTTAAAGGGGGCTTAAATTTCTTGCAAAGTTGCTTCGAGAGGCGTGTTCAAAGGGACGCGATCCAGCGGGTGGCCTGCTTGGTCCGGCCCGCCCTACCCCATGTCCAGGTATCCCCTTTTGACTGTCGAGGAGCGCAGCGAGTCGACACACGGGCCCAAGGCCCGTAAAAGGGTCGTTCTTACAGCGGCACGAGACAACAAAGGCAGCGGCGCCGACCGGAGAGTCGGCACCGGAGTTTTCGGCTCGACTGCCTCGAGCCTAAAACTTTTAAAGCTTATTCACAGTTTCCACAGCTATCCACCGCAATTCACAAAGAGAAAAAGCAGCAAAAAGAGAAAGGAACGGCCGGTGACGGCTTTCTTCCTCTCTTCAAATAAAAACGCCAACGGCAAGGAGAAAGGACCCGGAAACTACAACGGCCCATCAACGTCCTTCAGGCTCATTCTTGGATTGGAAAATGCTCCCCTTGACACAGGTGGGTAGTAGTGCCCCGTCAGCGCCGACAAGCCTGCAAGTTCAGTGAGACGAAGTGTCCCTGAAAGCGGACGAGTAGCGAAGGGCGCGCTCCCACCTGGATTCCCCAAAGAGCCTTCCTGCTTTACATCGCTCTGCAAGAGCTTCTCTTGGGCGCGCCCACGGCGGCGCTTCCCGCGGTTATGGCCGGAAGAAAACCTTTGTGCAGGTCATGTCCCAAGGGAAGTCTTTTCCGGGGGAAGTCGTTTCTTTGCCGTTCCTTAAATTCTGTTTTACCGAAAATTTAACTTCAATTTAACCGCAGTTTAATATCTGTCCATTATACTCGTTGCCGTGAAGTTCTGGGGGGGGTATGGGTCATTTTAGAAAAAGGCCTGCCTTTTGGATACTGTCGCTGGCCGTTATCTGCCGTTTGTCACCTTCTGCTTTGGCTCAGGCTATCGTGCCCATACCGGAACTGGCTTTATGGGAACAAAACATGACCACCTATGGGCAGCAGTGGTGCAATTATTTGAGCAACTCGGGGTATACCTTTAATGAGAAGCTGGATTCCACCTATTATGACGGAATCCGCGTCTATCACCAGATCGCGGATTACACGGGAAATGTTTCGTGGAATAGCTGCGCTACCCTGGCGCGAAATATCTACCGAGATGGCTATGTCCTGCCCAATAACGGACAGGTGCCGGGATACTGGAACTTCACGCACGGCCTGACCATGGATTTCCTAA
This sequence comes from Elusimicrobia bacterium RIFCSPHIGHO2_02_FULL_57_9, assembly GCA_001800015.1. Classification (GTDB taxonomy): domain Bacteria; phylum Elusimicrobiota; class Elusimicrobia; order UBA1565; family UBA9628; genus O2-02-FULL-57-9. The sequence continues at coordinate 14,313 of MGUO01000091.1, read as the reverse complement.
AGACCGGTGAGGCCCAGTCCAAGAACGCCGCCATCCTCCTATCCCAGAATGCCGCATACGCCGGGGATGGAACCAGCCTTGCCTGGACGCAGGGGACTAATCGCAGCCGCGAGGTGGCCTACGCCATCATGAGCTACATCAACGCGGAGAAGGTTGGCGCGGCTGCGCGCGCGAGGCTGCCCCAACTGGTGGACCAAGCGCTCGGCCACATCGACCAATGGTTCATCTCCAAGACCTCCCGCTGTCCCTCGGTCGCCGACTGCCCACCAGGGGCGGCGGGACAGTACTATATCCAGCCCTTCATGGTCGGGCTCACGGCGAACGCGCTCATCATGTATCACGAGAAGACCGGAGACTCGCGCGTTTTACCCAATATCCAGATCGCCATGGACTGGCTGTGGGCCAACGCCTGGGTGCTGGCCGACGAGTCATTCTGGTACGAGCACTGGGTTGCCGATCCCTCGATCCCGTTTCCAGCCAAGGGGGGGGCCCCGGACCTGAATCTGCTGATCGCGCCGGCCTTTGGGTGGCTCTACAAACAAACAGGAAGTATCCTGTATCGCGACAAGGGGGATCAAATCTTCGCGGGCGGAGTGAAATTCGCATGGCTCGGCCGCGGCAAGCAGTTCAATCAGAATTATGCTTACAGTTTCGACTATGTGCGGTCGAGAAGCGGCGCTCCCGCTTCCTCAGCCACGCCCCCGGCCAAGCCCAGGGGACTGAGGTTGCAAGCGCCATAGGCCCAGCAAGACCTAACCCAACTTCCGCAGTAAACCCCAAGGAAAGTGTTGAAAAAATAAGGATCTAGGGTCAAAAGTCGGCACTACATTTTTGGTGCCAAATGTTCCGGTATCCTCATCCTCCTTGGTAAATCTAGCCCCAGTCGCTGCAGGATAATTCTTTGCGCTTTCTCCGGACTAACCACGCTGCGTGAACGAATCTTCTCACCGCTCGTGGTGGGCAGTATGATGTGCCGCATTGTATGCGCCCCAACTCTTCTAACAGCGTCTTTGGCGAGTTCCCCAATCCCGCTCGACTTTTCCACTGCTCGAGCAGCTTCCACAACACATATGCCAGAAAGCAAACCAGGATGTGAGCCTGGGCCCGGTCCTCTCGCTGATGCCATATGGGATGAATTTCTAGCTCGTCTTTGTTGATCTGAAAAGCGGCCTCGGCCTGCGTCAACTGGATGTAGACGCGCCACACTTCTTCTTGAGGTCGAGGTCGAGGCTGATGACCGCTCGGCACTGGGGAGATTGCTCAGCTATGTATTCTTCGCCGCACCCGGATTTACTTCAAGCCATTTACCAGGAACGCCGAAATGATAAGATAAATGTCGCGTATTTTTATGGCAGATATCCGTCCTTTTTTAGGCACCCGGTTCAATTTAAAGAAAATCAGCCTCAGCTCGGCCCTTTGCCCGCCTTACGACGTCATCAAGCCCGCCGAAGCCGCCAAATTGAGGCGAGGAAAGTTCAACGCCATTCACCTGGAGCTTCCCGAGGGCGCCGGCCAATCCAAGTATCGCCGTGCCGCGGCGCTATGGAAATCATGGGGAAACGCGGGCGTTCTGAGCCGTGATTTTCAGCCTTCCTTTTATGTGACCGAGGAGCGCTTCAAAGCGGACGGCAAGGCGCAGCGGCGCGTCGGGTTTTTGGCGGCGCTGAGCGTGACGCCCGAGGGGGCTAAAGCCATACTGCCCCACGAGAGAACCCTGCCCAAACCCAAGGCGGACCGCTTGGAATTGCTTAAGGCCATGCAGGCCAATGTCAGCCCGATTTTCGGCATTTTCCCGGATCCGCGCGGGACGGCGCGCGAGGTCCTTCGCCGGGTTCAAGCGCGCCCGGCCTTGGCCCAGGGGGAAAACGTGCAGGGCGTGCAATACCGGCTTTGGCAAATGTCCGATCCCAAATTAATCGTCGTAATGCAAAAATCCCTGGCCGATAAGAAGATTTTGATCGCCGATGGCCATCACCGCTTTGAAGTCAGTCGCGCTTACTATGCGCAAGCTCGTTGCGCAGGCGCTTCTACGGTGCTGGCGTATCTATGCCCCGAGGAGGATCCCGGCTTGGTCGTGCTTTCCACCCATCGCATCGTGGATAATGCTGCGATCTCCATGACCTCGGATGTTCTTTGCCGGGTTTCGCCCTGCCGGTCCCGGCGGCAACTGTTGAAAAGGCTGGCGCGGGCGAAAAATCCATATGCTTACGGTTATTATGAAAGCGGACGCAAGGGATTCGGTTTCGCGCAGCCGCGCGGGAACAGCGGCTGCCGCAGCGGTTTGTGCGTGGAATGGATAGGCCGCCATCTTTTAAATGACGTGGCCCCCGATCATATTCTTTATACGCCGAATGCCGCCGAGGCCGAGCGCCAGGCTAAGAAATTGGGCGGAGCCGTCGTGTTCATCAAGCCTTTGGGCGTGGCGCAAATCCGCGGAGCCGTCAAAGCGGTGGGGTTGTTGCCGCCCAAGTCCACCTACTTCTATCCGAAAATCGCCACCGGCTTGGTTTTTAAGGCCTTGTGAATTTTTCCGTCATTATCGCCGCCTGGAACGAGGGGGCGCAGATCGACTCGTCTTTAAAACGCCTGCGCCAGATTTCTTCGCCGGGTGCCACGGAAATCATAGTGGTTGACGGCAATTCAAGCGACGACACGGTCGAGCAGGCCCGCCGCTGGGCCGATCAAATCATCGTTTGGGAGCAGGCCAACGCCGGCGCGCAATTCGACGCGGGAGCCAAAAAAGCCACGGGGGATCTTTTGGTTTTCCTTAGGCCGGACCTACAGCTCTCAGGCAATTGGCAGCAGGTTCTCGAGCATTACTGGCTGACGGAACATCTCAAACCCATCGCCGCCACGGCCTTTTCAGTCGATTACGGCTCCAGTTTCTCTTTGCGGCTGACCTCGATGCTGGCGAACTCTTCGTTAGGCTGGCGCAGCTTGGTCGCGGGCGATCACGGATTATGCACGACGCCTGAAATTTATCGCAAAAGCGGCGGCTATCCCCCGCTTCCTTACGGCGAGGACTGGATTTTCTCCAAGCGCTTGAGCCGACACGGGGAAGTGAGGCTTCTTAAAGAGAGAATCCGTCCCGCGGCGCGGCGCATGCATCAGCTGGGGCTGTTTAAGTATATGTTCAAGCAGGCTTGGTGGGACCTTCTTTTCGAGTTGGGCGTCTCTCCCGACAAGCTTTGGCGCCGCTATCGCGGGCTGTAATTACTCGGCCAAGAGCAGGGGCGCTTGGGGCTGCGGGATAGCCGCCGGCAAGGCGTCGAAGAAATCCTCGATCAAGCTTCTGATCAGGGCTGAGTCCGTGGTTTGACACACGGCTGCGCGCAAGGCCTTGGCGCCGGGTAGCCCGGCCGTATACCAGAGCGCGATGCGGCGCATATGGAGCGCCGCCAGCCCTTCGCCTAAATGCGTTATCTCCAGCTCGAAATGCTTGAGCAAGGTCCGTCGGCGCTCCTCGGCGGTGGGAACGTAGAAAGACCCCTTCGAGCCGCTCATGACCTTATCGAGATTATTGTAAATCCAAGGGTTGCCCAGCCCGGCCCGGCCGAGCATGATGCCGTCGCAGCCGCTTATTTGCTTAAGCGCCGCGGCCGCCGCGGCGTCGATCACGTCGCCGTTGCCGATGACCGGTATTGAAACCGCGCGTTTGACCTTGCCGATGGCGGCATAATCCGCCTTCCCGGAATATCCCTGCCGCTGAGTGCGGCCGTGCACCGTCACGGCACTAAGGCCGCAGTCCTGAGCAATTTTCGCCAGGCATACAGCCTCAGTACCTGACTCATCCTGAAAACCTTTCCTCATTTTTACAGTGACGGGAATTTTCTTGACTGCTTTTCGCACGGCTTTAAATACCTTAGCGGCTTTCTCCGGCTCTTTAAGCAGCGCCGAGCCTTCTCCGTTGTTCACCACTTTCTTAACCGGACAGCCCAGATTTAAATCCAATAAGTCAAAACCCATGTCCTCGATCATTTGGGCCGCTTCGGCCATGTTGGCCGGGTCGCAGCCCAGCAGTTGGGCGCCCAGGGGACGGTCTTGCGGCGCGCTTTGCAGCAGGCGCCTGGTTTTCTTGTTTTCGCGCGCCAAGGCCTGGGCTGAAACCATTTCCAGGAAGCAAAACCCCAGGCCTTTTTCCCGAGCTATAAGCCGGAAGGGCAGGTCCGTGCAGGCCGCCATGGGCGACTGGATTATAGAGGAAGAAAGCTTTAAAGAGCCGATATTGAGGGGCATGGGCAGCTATATGATATTATACCCTACCATGGTACGCCCAAAGATTTTAATCACGCGTCGGGTACCGGATGAGGCCTTAAAGCTGTTGGCGCCGCATTTCGAGATCGAGCATTACAACAAGTCCACGGCCATCCCGCGCAGGCTGCTGCTTTCTAAAATCAGGGATAAAGAAGGCATGCTCTGCATTCTCACGGAAAAAGTGGACCGCCGGCTTTTGCAGGCCGCCCCCCGGCTTAAGGCGGTTTCAACCTATTCCGTGGGCTTTGACCATATCGATATCGCGGCTTGCAGCGAAAAGCGCATCGTCGTCACCAATACCCCGGGCGTGCTGACCGAAACCACGGCGGATTTTACCTGGGCGCTGCTCTTGGCCTGCGCCCGCCGGGTGGTGGAGGGCGACCGCTTCATGCGCGGGGGTAAATACAAAGGCTGGGATCCCATGATGATTTTAGGCTCCGATGTTCATGGCAAGACCTTGGGTGTTGTCGGGTTGGGCCGCATCGGCCAGGCCGTGGCCCGCCGCGCCATGGGATTCGGCATGAAAGTCCTTTATTACGACGCCCAGATGATTTTTCCTGAGGTGGAAAGGCAGTTCGGCGCCCAATACTGCGAGTTTCAAGAGCTGTTAAGGCAGTCGGATTTCATCACGGTTCATGTAGTTTTAGACGCCGCCACCCATCATATGATCGATGAAAAAGCCTTCGCGCTGATGAAACGCTCGGCTTATCTGATCAATGCCGCGCGCGGGCCTATAGTTGATGAGAAGGCCTTGGTCAAGGCCCTACGGGGTCAGCGCATTCGCGGAGCGGCCTTGGATGTTTATGAATTCGAGCCTAAAATGGCGCAGGGTCTTTCCCAATTGGCCAATGTCGTCCTGGCGCCCCATTTGGCCAGCGCGTCGCTTGAGACTCGCGCTAAAATGGGAGTTATGGCGGCCGAGGGTCTGGTGGATGTGCTGGCCAGGCGCAAGACGCCCGCCCACGCGGCTAACCCGGAGGTTTGCGAGGAAATATTTTCCCGTGCTTAAAGCAAACATGAGAAAGAACGAAGAGAGAAGCAAGACGGTCGTCGTGCTGATCGAAGAGCAGTATCAGGATTTGGAGGTTTGGGTTCCTTATTATCGGCTCAGGGAGGCCGGAATCAAAACCCTTCTTCTCGGCCGGGAAACCGGCAAGGCGTATAAAAGCAAGCATGGTTATCCCGTTGTCGCGCAAACCGATTATTCAAAAACAAAGGCCAAGGATTTAGACGGCGTTATTATTCCGGGCGGCTTTGCCCCGGATTTCATGCGCCGCTATCCCGAGCCGGCGCTGCTGGTCGCGGAAATGTTTAAGTCGGGCAAGCTGGTCGCCTCCATTTGCCACGGGGCCTGGATTCTTTGCTCAGCCGGGGTGCTCAAGGGCATGACGGCCACCTGCTTTTACGCCATCGCCGATGACGTCAAAAATGCTGGAGCCCGTTATGTGGATCGGGAAGTGGTCGTGGATAAAAACCTAATCACATCGCGCAAGCCCGAGGATCTGCCCGCCTTCTGCTCGGAAATCATCAAGCATTTTACGCCGGCGGAACGCTTCCTTACGGCCGGCGCGGGCCTCGGCGTAATTTTGTAAAAT
>MGUO01000091.1:0-8440 GCA_001800015.1 Elusimicrobia bacterium RIFCSPHIGHO2_02_FULL_57_9 | reverse complement strand
CAGCGTCTTTCCCGGCTTAAGGACCTGGCCTATAATCTTTGGTGGAGCTGGCATCCCGAGGCCAGGGCCCTGTTTAAGGCCATCGACCGTTCCTTGTGGTCGAGCAGCCATCATAATCCCGTCTTTCTGCTGCAGAACTCGCAAGCCCGGTTGGAAACCCTGGCTCATGACGCGGACTTCCTGGCCCGCTATGACGGCGTGATCCGAGCTTTCGACGCATATCTGGCCAATGAGGGTTCCTGGTTTAAGAAGGCGCACCCTGATTTTAAAGGCGCCATCGCTTATTTCTCGGCTGAATTCGGCGTGCATAATTCCTTGAGAATTTATTCCGGAGGGCTGGGGATTCTGGCCGGGGATCATTGCAAAACCGCCTCCGATCTGGGAGTGCCTCTGGTCGGCGTGGGATTTATGTATCCGCAGGGCTATGGCCAGCAGCGCATCAGCTCCGACGGCTGGCAGCAGAACGTTTTTGAGCACATTGACTGGAACAACTCCCCGGTCAGGCCGCGGCTTTCCCCGGCGGGCGAGCGATTCATTATCGATATAGGCTGGGGGAGCTGGAAGCTGCGTGTAGCCGTTTGGGAAGTGGTGGTCGGCCGGATGCGTCTTTATTTGATGGACACCAACGTCGAGGGCAATTCCATCCCGGACCGGGAAATTTCGGGCCGCCTTTACGGCGGCGATAAAACCATGCGCCTGCGCCAGGAGATCGTGTTGGGCATAGGCGGGGTGCGCGTTTTACGAGCCCTCAATGTTCCCGCGGCCGTTTTCCATGCCAACGAAGGCCATTGTTCGTTCTTGTTTCTGGAGTTGGCGCGCGAGCGCGTGGGGGCGGGCCGGTCTTTTAAAGAGGCGGTGCTCGATATTTCGAGCTCCACGGTTTTCACCACCCATACTCCCGTTGAGGCCGGCCATGACGTTTTTGATGAGCAGCTTGTCGCTGAATACTTTAAAACCTACTTGACGGAGTTGGGCTTAAGCCAGGATCAATTCCTGGATTTCGGCCGCGTTGGCGGCGAGTCAGGCTGGAACATGACGGCCTTGGCCCTTAAGCTCAGCGGCCGGCGCAATGCGGTCAGCCGCCGGCACGGCATCGTTTCGCGGCATATGTGGTCCAAGCTCTGGCCCGGCGTCCCTGAAGAGAAAGCGCCCATCGCCCATGTAACCAACGGCGTGCACTTGGCCACCTGGGTGCAGCAGGATTTAGCCTGGACTTTTACCAAGTACTTGGGCGAGGATTGGTGGGATAAGCAGGATGACGCCGCGCTTTGGTCGCGCGTGGCCGCCATTCCCGACGATGAGTTGTGGATGGTTCATCAGCGCAATAAAGAGGAATGGTTTAAAGTCCTGCGCAGCCGGGCGCGAAATCGCTGGATATCCGGTTACGCGGATTCAAGCCAGGTTTTGGCCCAGGGCTCCCTTCTCGATTCTTCGGCGCTGACCGTCGGCTTTGCGCGCCGCTTCGCCAGCTACAAGCGCGCGAATTTAATTTTGCACGATCTTTCGCGGCTTAAAGCCCTGCTTCTGGATCAGTGGCGTCCGCTGCAGATAGTTTTCGCGGGCAAGGCTCATCCGGCCGATGATCTTGGGAAGGCGCTTATTCAGCAGATTTACCGCCTGGCCAAGGACCCTGCCTTCGGGGGCCGCATCGTTTTTGTCGAGGATTACGACATGCACGTGGCTCGTTATTTCGTGCAAGGCTGCGACCTCTGGCTCAATAATCCCTTGGCGCCCCTGGAAGCCTGCGGCACCAGCGGAGAAAAGGCGGCGGTCAACGGGGTTCCCAGCTTAAGCGTCTTGGACGGCTGGTGGGAGGAGGGCTACAACGGCAACAACGGCTGGGCCATCGGAGCGTGCGGCGGGCGGGGTTCGGGAGAAGACGCGGATGCCGCGGATGCGAAGGATATCTATGAAAGCCTGGAAAAAAATATTATTCCTCTGTATTATGACCAAGGTCCCGACCGCGTTCCCCGCGGTTGGGTCAAGGTAATGAAGGAGTCGATCCGCAGCGTGGCCCCGCAGTTCGGCGGCAACCGGATGGTCAAGGAATACGTCGATAAGCTTTACGCCCCGGCGGAAGCGCTAGTCAAGATTTAAGCGTCAACCTCTTCCAGAATCTCGCCCTTGTCGTTAAGCACCAGGAAGGCCGCTTTTTCACCGAGCGATTCGGCGTCTTCCTTCCCTTTATAGGCCCGCTCCACGGCCTCGCCTTGGGTCTCGAAATCACCCAGCCACTTTTTGCCCTTTTGATCATCGCGCAGCACCCGGAACCACTTGCGATCGATGGGGCGTTGTTCGTAAATCAGCTTGATGCCGGCTGGAGGCTCGGTTTTCCCGTATTTACTGATAAATTTAAGGACAAGCCAAGCGCCCAGGAAAGGAAGGACCGGGTAGTAGAAAACGAGCGACAACATTAAGAGACGAGCTTGGCGGAGATTGCGGAAAGCATCTCCGGGATCCGGGTGAACTTCTCCCGGATTTTGCCGGCTTGCGCCCCGCGTTGGACTTCCAGCCTATCGAGGCATTTCCAATCGTTGAAGCTCACGAAGCGTATGCCGCTCTGGGTCAGAAGGCCCGGCACGGCTTCATCATCCGCGTTGACGCTTCCACCCCCGAAGCGGCCGGCCGCGGCGTCCTCAAGCATGGCTTTGACCGTGGCCACGGAATCCGCGCGGTTTGTGCCGATCAGGCCGCTGGGCCCGCGCTTGGCCCAGCCCACCACGTATTCGCCGGGCAGGATTTGCCCGGAGGCATCCAGGACTCGGCCTTGGGCGTTGGGGATTTTCCCGCCTTTATCATCAAAGGGCACGTTCGGGATGGGTATGCCGCGATAACCTACCGAACGAAACACCAGCCCGACCGGGAGGGTTTCGTAAACGCCCGTTCCCACGGCTTTGACCCCGCCCTTGCCGTCGGAGATCAGCTTGTTCTTTTCAATTTTAAGTTTCTCGATCCTACCGTTGCCGCTGGCCTCAACTGGAGATGAGCAGAAGCGCAGCCGAACCTTTTTTTCCTTGGCGCCCTCGCCGAGCTTGGAGCGGGCGGTCACATAGTCCACGTTCTTTTTATCTTCCGGGCTTAAAAGCGCGGCGCGCGAGAGCGCGTCAAGCTCGACCTCCTTGGGATCAATCACAAGATCGGAGGATTGCAGCTCGCCTATTTCGTTGATTTCAGCGGGGGAATAAGCCGCCTGGGCCGGACCGCGGCGGCCCAGCAAATAAATCGTTTTTACCTTGCTTTTTTTCAAGGCGGCCAGGGCGTGCCCGGCGATGTCGGTTTTTTCCAAATCAGCCGGGTCCCGGGCTAAAATCCTGGTCACGTCCATGGCCACGTTGCCGATCCCGATTACGGCGGCATTTTCCTGGCCCAGGTCGAAGGTTTGCTCGCGATAATCGGGGTGGCCGTTGTACCAGCCCACAAAGGCCGTGGCGGAATGATTGCCGGGCAAATCCTCGCCGGGTATGCTCAGCCGACGGTCGCTCTCGTTGCCCACGGCGTAAACGATCTGGTCGTAGTGGCGGCGCAAATCGCCGACTTGAATGTCTTGGCCCAATTTTACGTTGCCGAAAAAACGCAATCCCGGCAGGGAGGCGACTTTCTCATAGACGATGACCACGCTCTTTATTTTCTGGTGGTCGGGCGCGACTCCGCCGCGGACCAGGCCGTAGGGCGTGGGAAGCCGGTCGAATATATCCACGGCAACGGAGAGTTCTTTTTGCCGCAGCAGGGACTCCGCGGCGTAAAAGCCGGAAGGCCCGGAGCCTATGATGGCGACGCGCAAGGGTCTGCCGGGGGTTCCTTTGGAGGTTAACATGCTCGAATTATAGAAAATTCAAGGCGCTGGTTTAAACTTTTCTGAGCTCAAAAGACGGCTGATTGTTGCCAGCAGCTCCTCGGCAACCATGGGCTTGGCGATGAACTCGTCGGCGCCCGATTCAAAGGATTTCAGCATATCCTGCGGGGCGTTTTTGGATGTAATGATCACCACGGGCACGGCTTTTTTTTCCGCGGCTCGCTTAAGCTCGAGGCAGGCCTCCCAGCCGCTTAAGCCCGGCATCAGCACATCAAGCAATATTAGGTCCGGGGCCCGCTTGGTGACCGCCCGCAACCCCGCTTCGGCGCTTTCGGCGAGTTGGACCTTGTAGCCGTTCTTTTCCAGGGTTTCTTGGATTACCTTGCGGGAGAGCGCTGAATCATCGATGACGAGAATCTTCATTGAGAACGCTTGAAATGGTCGATGGTCTTGCTCAGGCCTTGGTCCAAACTTACTTGAGGCGACCATTTAAGCCGGGATTTAGCCAGGGCGATATCCGGGCGCCGCACCTGAGGGTCGTCAACGGGCAGAGGCTTGTGAATGATCCTGGATTTGGAGCCGGTCAACTTGCGTATGGTCCGCGCGATTTTAAGGATGGTCAGCTCCCGCGGGTTGCCGATATTGACCGGAGTGTTGATGTCGCTATGGAGCAGCTTGTCGATGCCCTCAACCAAATCCGACACATAACAGAGGCTGCGGGTTTGATTGCCCTTGCCGTAAACGGTCAAGGGCCTGTTTTTCAGGGCCTGCATGATAAAATTAGGCACGGCGCGTCCATCCTCTTTGCGCATGCGCGGGCCGTAGGTGTTGAAAATGCGCACGATGCGCACGGGCATGCGGTGGAAGCGGTGATAGGCCATGGTCATGGCCTCGGCGAAACGCTTGGCCTCATCGTAAACCCCGCGCGGGCCGATGGGATTGACGTTGCCCCAATAAGTCTCGGGCTGGGGATTTACATCGGGATCGCCGTAGACCTCCGAGGTTGAAGCCAGAAGAAACACGGCCTTTTTATCCTTGGCCAGTCCCAAGGCCTTGTGGGTGCCCAGGGCGCCCACTTTAAGCGTGGGAATGGGAAAATGAGCGTAGTCAATGGGGCTGGCCGGGCTGGCGAAATGGAGCACCGCGTCCAACTTGCCTCGGACGCTGATGTAATTGGTGACGTCGCATTTGACGAACTCAAAATCCCGGCTCTTAAAGAGCGCGCTGATGTTTTCCATCCGGCCGGTGAGCAAATTATCCATGGCGATGACTTTATGCCCCTGAGAAAGAAAATGCTCGGCCAAATGGCTGCCCAAAAAGCCCGCGCCGCCGGTTATTAAAACCCTCATTTGCCCACGCCGCAGTAGGTGAACCCCGCCGCGCGCGCCTTGGCCGGGTCATAGAGATTTCGCCCATCCAGGAGCAAGGGCGTGCGCATGATTTTAAACGCACGTTTTAAATCTAAATCCTTGAACTGCGGCCATTCCGTTATCAAGACCAGGCAGTCGGCGCCTTTGACGCACTCATAGGCGTTGCGGCAGAAAGTCACCCCTTTCATGGCCGGCATTTCCTGGGCGCGCGGCATGGCTACCGGATCGGTGGCCCGGATTTTTACCCGGCGCTGCGAAAGCATTTGCGCGATATCCACGCTGGGGGCAAAGCGCATATCGTCGGTGTGGGGCTTGAAGGCCAGGCCCAGCAGGGCGATGGTTTTGCCCTCCAAATTCCAGAGTTTTTCCTCGACCTTGCGAATCACCCAGCTTTTCTGGAATTCGTTGATGTCCTTGACGGCCTTAAGCAGGCTGAAATCATAGCCCTTCTGTTTGCTGATCCAATAAAAAGCCTCCAAGTCCTTGGGAAAGCAAAATCCGCCGAAGCCGATGCCCGGGCGCAGGAACAACGGCCCGATGCGCTTATCCAGGCCCATGCCGTGGGCCACCTGGCTCACATCGGCGCCGACTTTCTCGCAAAGCGCCGATACCGCGTTGATAAAGGATATCTTGGTCGCCAAGAAGGAATTTGAGGCGTGCTTGATCAGCTCCGCGCTTTTAACGTCGGTGACGATCACCGGGCCCGGCAGGGATGCGTAAAGGCCGCGCATCACTTTCTCGGCCCGCGCCGAGGTCACTCCCAGGACGATGCGGTCGGGGTTTAAGAAATCCTTGACGGCCGTGCCCTCGCTTAAGAATTCCGGGTTTGAAACCACGTCGTAGGGAACGCCCTTCTTATTAAAGCGGGAGATGGTGCGGCTGACCCAGTCCCCGGTCTCGACGGGAACCGTGGATTTGTCGACCACGACGGTATAATCCTTGATATTCTTGGCGATTTCCTCGGCCACGGCCTCCACGGCCGATAAATCCGCGGAGCCATCCGCGCGCGGCGGGGTGCCCACGGCGATAAAAACGACGTCGGCGCGCTGGCCGGGGGGATTTAAGCCCTCCTTGACGGAAGCGGCGAAATGCAGGCGTCCAAGCTTCCTGCAGCGCTTGATGATCTCGGGAAGGCCGGGCTCATAGATGGGAATCTTGCCGGCTTTAAGGGCGGAAAGTTTCTTGCGGTCCGAGTCCACGCAGACCACGCGGTGGCCAAGCTCCGCCAGGCAGCTTCCGGTGACCAGGCCTACGTAGCCGGAGCCCACCACGCAAATATTATATTTATTCACAACTTTTTATATAAAATACAGATACAATACGGCAACCAGCCATGAGCGAGAACCCATGAATCTTGAATCCCGACTGAAAAATAAAACCGCCCGCATAGGCATTCTGGGCTTGGGCTACGTCGGCCTGCCCCTGGCCATGGAATTCTGCCGCAAGGGCTTGCGGGTGACCGGTTTTGACGTCAGCTCGGAGCGTGTGGCGGCCTTGCGCCGCGGCAAGTCCTATGTGCTGGACGTGCCCCCGCTGGAGCTTAAAAAAGCCATGGCTGCCGGGCTCTTCGAGGCGCAAAGCCGCTTCGACCGGATAGCCGCTTGCGATGCGCTGATTATCTGCGTGCAAACCCCTTTGCGCAAGTCTAAAGAACCCGATGTCAGCAATATTGTTTCGGCGGCGGGTTCGGTGGCCAAAAGGCTTAAAAAAGGCCAGCTGGTGATACTGGAAAGCACCACTTTCCCGGGCGCCACCGATGAGATCGTGCTGCCTATCCTTCAAAACGGCAAAAGAAAATTGGGCCGCGATTTTTATCTGGCCTTTTCGCCCGAGCGCGTGGACCCGGGCAATCACCGCTTCGGCATCACCAATACGCCGAAGGTCGTCGGTGGGGCCGATAGGGCCTCGGCACGGCTGGCGGGCGAGGTTTATTCTCAGATCGTGGATGAAGTGGTGCTTGTTTCCAGCACCCGCAGCGCCGAGATGGTCAAGCTCTTGGAGAACTCTTTTCGGTCGATCAACATCGCCCTGGTCAATGAAATGGCCCAGATTTGCCACAGGCTGGGCTTGGACGTCTGGGAAATCATCTCGGCCGCGGCGACCAAGCCCTTCGGCTTCATGCCCTTTTATCCCGGCCCCGGCATTGGAGGCCATTGCATTCCGAAAGATCCGCAGCTTTTGACCTGGAAGATGAAAACTCTTAATTTCGAGCCGCGCTTCATTCACCTGGCCTCGGCCATCAACGGTTCCATGCCGCGATTCACGGTTGATCGCATCGCCGAGATTCTCAACCGGGATCATAAGGCGCTTAACGGCAGCCGCATCCTGGTTTTGGGCGTGGCTTATAAGCCGAATACTTCCGATTTCAGGGAATCCCCGGCTCTTGACGTGATTCAATTGTTGACGGAAGCCAAGGCCCAGGTGACCTATCATGACCCGTTTGTTCCACGCATCGCCTTGGACGGCCGGCGGATGGGCAGCTCGAAGTTGACCGCCGAAGCCGTAAAATCGGCCGATTGCGTGGCCATCCTCACTGGCCACCGGGACATTGATTACGCCAAAATTACGCGGCTGGCGCGCCGAGTATTCGACGCCCGCAACGTCACCGAGGGCCTGACGCGGCGCAATCTGCATAGACTTTAATGAGCGAACCTCAAACAACGGCGTGGGACCGGGACTGCCTGGAAGCGCTTAAGTCCATAGGCAAGACCCTCGGGCAGATGTCCCTTTATAAACTGGGCCATCCCGCCGTGGCGGCCACCCTCAAGCTGGCGGAGGATAGTCTGGCCCAGGCTTTGGCGCAGCTGCCTCAAGGGGAGCTTTCCTATTCCATCGATCAGGACAAGCTCATCGTTAACGGGCGCATCATCGCCGCCGTGAATCAGTTGCCTAATCCGGTGGCCGGTTTTTTCAATCGCTTCAAGCTCAACACCCTGACCTTTAAATCCGGCCTGGAAAATTCCGAGCTGGCCGTCTTTTGCGAGTTGGCGGCTTCCCGTCCCGATGATAAGGCGGCCGGGGATCCGCAAGCTTTCTTGGCCGAGCGCGGCGTTACCCGCATCGTTCTTAACGAGGCCATTTATTCAAAAGGAGCTTCCTCAACTTCGCAGCCGCAGGCGCAGGCCGAAAGGCCGGCGACTCCTTTAGCCGAGCTTCAGGCCCTGGGCCAGGCCATCGAACAGAAGTCTCTGGATAACACCATGCGCGCGCTGGTGGAGAGGGCGGTTAGCGATAATGCCCAGCGCGGGAAGGTTTACGAGCAGGTCATGGAACTGCT
>MGUO01000090.1 GCA_001800015.1 Elusimicrobia bacterium RIFCSPHIGHO2_02_FULL_57_9 | reverse complement strand
TTTGTCAGCTCCACTGCGCGGGGCGGCGGCGTGGCTCTCATGCGCCACGCTCTTATCCGCCTCTTCCGTTTGCTTAAGGTGCCCGCACGCTGGCATGTCCTCAAACCAGACGAGGCGGTCTATGAGATCACCAAGCGCAAGTTCCACAACCTGCTCCAGGGAGCGGCCCCGTCGGGGACTGAGTTGTCCGAAAGCGACCGCAGCCGGCTGGCGGCCTGGTGGCTCGTCAACGTCCCACATCTCGAGAAATCCTTCCGCTGGGCGACAGAGATCGTCATAGACGACTATCAGCCCTCGGGGCTTATCCCCTTCATCCGCGCGATCAACCCCTCGGCTAGGATTTTCTATCGCTCCCATATCCATATCCGCTCGGAGCTCATCGCTCAGCCCGGCTCCTCCCAGAGGCGCGTCTGGGACTTTCTGTGGGGCTTCGCCTCCTACGCTACCCGCTTCGTGAGTCACCCGGTGAAAGCCTTTGTTCCGGCCGAGGTCCCGGCGCGGCAAGTCGCCTACGCGCCGGCCACGACCGATCCGCTCGATGGGCTCAACAAACCCCTGTCTGCGCCGCAGCAGCGCTACCATCTGGATCGGATCAATGATCGGCTTAAGTCCCTGGGCCAGACGCCCCTAGACCTTTCTCGCCCCTATTTTGCGCAAGTGGCCCGCTTCGATCCCTCCAAGGGGATCGCAACCGTAATCGAATCCTACCGGCTGTTACGCCTGCGCCTGCGCCGCGAGGGCGTGGCGGACGAGCGGGCCCCGCAGTTCCTCCTCGCCGGACACGGCGCGATCGATGACATCCAGGGTGAGGAGATGTTTCGCTGGACGCGAGAAGAGGCGCAGCGCCGGGCCCCCGACTTTGCAGCCGATATCAAGGCCGTCACGCTCCCCCATTCCGACCAAGCGCTTAACGCGGCTTTAGCCGGCAGCCTGGCTGCGACCCAACTCTCCGACGCGGAGGGCTTCGAGGTCAAGGTTACTGAAGCCGGCCTGAAGGGCAAGGCGGTCGTGGGGACCCGAGTCGGGGGGATTGCTCTCCAGATTCAGGACGGCAAGACCGGACATCTCATCGCCGCCGGTGACGCCGCCGCCGCAGCCGCGCATCTCTATCGGCTATGGGCCGATGCCGGGCACCGCCGGCGGCTCGAACGCAACGTCCGGGCCCGGCGCTCCACGGCCATTACGGTCTACAACGCTCTACGCTGGCTGCGCCTGGCTCGTGGCGCGGATCCCGATTGAGAGAGTGAAAGTACTGATAAATTAAGTATTTTTACGTGACGACTTGCCCCGCTTGGATTCTGCGGCTATACTAATCATCCAGATGAACTTTGAGCAGGTCCTGCGTGAATTGTTGCGGGTATTTGAACAGGAAAAAATCCGCTACGCCTTGACGGGAGGATTTGCCTTGGGCGCGTTTGAAGCAATATTATCAGCTCTTTAAAATGGACGATGAGTTTCGTCTCTTGAGGGAGCGTCTGGGGCATGCTTAGCGAGGAAGAAAAACGCGAGCTTTTGGAAATGGCGGGCTCATCCCAGTTGCGGGAGGAGTTCCGGCGCTTGCGCCAATCCCCGCGCTCTTCCCGGCTCATGGACTTGGATCGCTTGATGCGGTTTCTGACTGATTTCAGCCGATTTAGTCCGGCGCGCCCTCCCCGCGAATCTGGTCCACCTTACACCCAGATTCTCCTTTAGAAGAGCCAGACTTATTTGCTATTTTGAATTAATGACCGCCACCGCCGAACTGCGCCGCACCGCGCTTTACGATCAGCATAAGGCGCTGGGCGCGCGGCTGGTTGATTTCCACGGCTGGGAACTCCCCATCCAGTACGAAAGCATTCTCAAGGAACACGCGTCGGTGCGCCAATTTTGCGGACTTTTCGACGTTTCCCACATGGGCCAGCTTTGGGCGCGGGGGCCCGGGGCTTTGGCCTTTTTGCAGAAAACCAACACCAACGATATCTCGCGCATCGGTCCTGGCAAAGCGATCTATTCGCATCTGCCTAATGCGAAGGGCGGCGTGGTGGACGACGTCATTATCTCCTGCCTTCAGAAAGATCGCTATCTGATCGTGGTCAACGCCGCCACCCGCGAAAAAGATTTCGCCTGGCTTAAAAAACAAGCCGCCGGCTTTGACGTGGAACTGGAGGATCAAAGCGACTATTATGGAATGATCGCAGTTCAAGGCCCACGCTCGGCCCAAATCATCGCCCGGGATTTTCCCGAGGCGCAGGCCTTGCCCCGCTTCGGCGCCTTGGAAGCCCAGGTCTTCGCTCAGCCCAGCGTGATTACGCGCACCGGCTATACGGGCGAGGACGGATTTGAATTTATCGTGCCCAATGAGATTATTTCGCGGCTTTGGGACGATCTTTTGGCCAAGGGCCGCTCCCTGGGGGCGGTGGCCTGCGGGTTGGGCGCGCGCGACACCCTGCGCCTGGAGGCCGGCTATCTGCTTTATGGCCAGGACATCGATGGCGATCACAGCAGCCTCGAGGCCAATTACGGCTGGGTGGTTAAGTTCGACAAAGGCGATTTTATCGGCCGTCCGGTTTTGTGGAAGCAGAGGCAGGAAGGCGTCAAAAGACTTTTAACCGGCGTGCGCTTGATCGAGCCTGGAGTGGCCCGGCCGCAATCCTGGGTCGTGTGCGACGGCAAGCGTCTGGGACAGCTTTGCAGCGCGACTTTTTCGCCGACCCTGCTGGCCGGAATCGGGGCCGGTTATTTAAATAAAGCCGATCTTAAACCGGCAACGCCCGTCGTTGTGGAAAGGGCCGGCCGCAGCACCGCCGCGCAGATCGCGGCCATGCCTTTTTATCGCCAATCGGGAGCCGACAAAAATGCCTAAACCGCAATCCTGCCGCTACATGAAATCCCACGAGTGGGTGTATATCGATAATGGCGTCGCCTGGGTGGGGGTTTCGGATCACGCCCAGCATGAAATCACCGACGTGGTTTTTGTCGAGCCGCCCAAGCTCGGGCGCAAGGTTTCTTCCGGCGAGGCTTGCGCCGTCATCGAGTCGGTCAAGGCGGCCTTTGATATTTACGCGCCGGTTTCAGGGGAGATTATCGGATTTAACGACGCCTTGGCCAAGGACCCGGCCTTGGTCAACCGTTCTGCGCAAGAGGAAGGCTGGCTTTTCAAGATTAAGCCCGGCAAGCCGGCGGAGGCGGAGGGCTTGATGGATTATAAACAGTACCAAGAATTTATTA
>MGUO01000089.1:18897-25409 GCA_001800015.1 Elusimicrobia bacterium RIFCSPHIGHO2_02_FULL_57_9 | reverse complement strand
CCGTTGTCCAAGGTTTCAAGTTGGGCCAGCTCCTCGGCGTGTTTTTCGATCAGATCAGCGACGCGATGCATGATTTTTTCGCGCTCAGCCGGGCTGAACTTGGCCCAAGGCCCTTCCAGCGCCTTTTTAGCGGCGGCTACCGCCTTATCGATGTCGGCTTTATCGCCTTCGGCGACCTTAGCGATGGGTTCGCCCGTGGCCGGGTTAAAAGTCTCGAAGGTTTTGCCGGAAGCGGCGTCGATCCATTGCCCGTTGATCAGCAATTTATGAATTTTTTTCGAAAGAAAACTCTGCAGATTGGGATGAATTTCAAGAGTCGCCGCCATGGACATGAAAACCTCCAAAATTTAGTCTGGAAACTAGGATACAAAACATGCCGGACCTGGAGCAACCTGCGCGCCTGCCTTCCTAAAATTTGTAAAATGTAACTTCTCATGGAAGTCTTTCTTCGTCTTAAGCCCTATCTGCGGCCCCATCGCCGGCGTTTCTTCCAGGCCTGCCTGGTGATGTTCGCCGTCGCCGCGCTTAACGGGGCCACGATTTACGTGCTTAAGCCCGCCATCGACACGGTCTTTATCCAAAAAGACCTGAAAATGCTTTACGGCGTCATCGCGCTGATCCCGCTCATCTTCTTCTTGAAGATGATATTCACCTACATCCAAAGCTATTTGATGAGCTATCTGGGGCAAAAAATAACCCAGCGCCTGCGCGAGGACCTTTTCCGCCACCTGCATAAGCTTTCCATGGATTTTTACTGGCGCAGCAAAAGCGGGGAAGTGCTGTCGCGGCTGACCAATGATCTGACCAAACTTCAAGACGGCCTTCATTTCGTTCCTCTCTATATCGTACGCGACACCTTGACCGTCGTTATCCTGCTGGGCGTGATGTTTTACATCCATTGGAAATTCGCGCTGACCGCCTTGATCGCCATTCCCATGGCCGCGGCGGTGCTGACTGTCCTTGGCAAAAAGCTGCGCGCGGCCAGCCGCAAAAGCCAGGAAATCATGGGCGAGATTTACCATCGCTTCCAGGAAAGCCTGCAGGGCATGCTCGTGGTCAAGGCCTTTAACTACGAAGAGGGCGCCATCCGCAAATTCCAGGAGGAAAACGACTCGCTGTTTACCCAGATGATGCGCTATTTCCGCGCCACGGCCCTATCCGGCCCCCTAATGGAGTTTCTGGGCAGCTTGATCATGGCCACCATTGTTTATCAGGGGGGCCGCGAGGTAATCAGAGGGCATATGACGGCTGGCGACTTTTTCGCCTTTTTAGGCAGCTTTTTCGCGGCCTATGCCCCGATCAAAAACTTGTCCCAGCTTAACGCCACGCTGCAGATGGCCGTATCCTCCGCCGAGCGCATTTTCGCCATTCTCGACGAAAAGCCCACGGTGCGCGAGGCGCCCGACGCCAAATCCTTCAGTCAATTAACATCGGGCATCGAGCTTAAAAACGTCTCTTTCCGTTATCCCGGCCGAGATTCCTGGGCTCTTCGAAACGTCAGTTTGAAAATAAAACCTGGAGAGATCGTAGCCGTGGCAGGTGCCAGCGGCTCGGGAAAGACCACCTTGGTGCATTTGCTGCTGCGGCTTTACGATCCCACCGAGGGCCGCATCCTCCTGGACGGCAAGGACTTGAAGGATTATTCGCTCAACTCCTTGAGATCGCGCCTGGGCTTGGTCACCCAGGATACAATTCTCTTCCATGACACGGTTTCGGGCAACGTCGCCCTGGGCAAACCCGGCGCGAGCGCGCAGGAAATCAAAAGCGCCCTGCAAGTCGCCGACGCCTATTCCTTCGTCGGCCAGATGCCCCAAGGCCTGAACACCCCTTTGGGCGATAGGGGTTTGCAGCTTTCCGGCGGACAGCGCCAGCGCATCGCGATCGCCCGGGCCGTGCTCAAAAACCCGCCGATACTGATTTTGGATGAGGCCACCTCGAATTTGGACGCGGCCAGCGAACGCAGCGTGCAGCAATCCCTGGAAAAGCTTTATCCCGGCCGCACGGTTTTTATCATAGCCCACCGCCTGGCGACCCTGCATAAAGCGGATCACATCATCGTTCTTCACCACGGCGAAGTGAAGGAGTCAGGCGACCACGCCGGGCTCATGAAGCAGGAGGGAATTTACTCCGCCCTTTACAAGTTCCAGCAGTTGGGCCCCGGCAACGGCGCCTTGGTTGATGAGGCCGTCTAAACTACGAAAGCTTTATTTTGCGGCTTAAACTCGCCTGAGCCGCGACGAACGTCGTCCATGCGGAAATCAGCCGCTCAGCCTGCGCGGCTTCCATCGCAGGCTTGAATATTTTATCAATCTTGGTTTTGTGCAAATTCCCGGCCCAGGAAGCTCCGGCTCCTTCGACGGCCAAAGAGGCTGCCCCCAAAGCAGTCGCTTCGGTTTCTTCGCAGCGGCGCAGATCCTGGCGCAAAATATCGGATTGAAATTGCATCAGATAGGGAATACGGGAAAGGCCTCCGGACACGCTCACATGAGCCGGCGACAACCCGCCGGCTCGCATGGCGTTGACGATATCCGAGATTAAAAAGGCGATAGACTCAACCACGCCGCGCACCAGATCGCTGGCCTTGGTTTGGGAATTCAAACCGAAAAATACGGTTTTAGCGGCGTAATCCCAGCGCGGGGCGCCCAAGCCACCGATAGCCGGCAAAGCCAAGACGCGCTCTTTCGAGGCGCGGCAGTGTTTTTCCACGTCATTGATTTTTTTAAGCAGGCCCAGGTTTTCGCGCAGCCATTCAAAAGAAGAGCCGGCGGCGTGAACGGTGCCTTCCTGCAGAAAATACGGGGCCTGCCCGCTGATCTGCCAGCCGATGGAGGTAAGAAGCCCTGGGATGCGCTGCTGCTTGGTGCCGGTATTGTGCAGAAAGAAAGCGCCCGTGCCGTAATTAAGAACCGAAGATCCGGCTTCCATCCCTCCCAATCCTATCGCCGCGGCCTGCTGGTCGCCCAGGCAGGCGAGAATGGAAATCACGCGCCCTTTAGCCTTAAAACTTCCCCAAAGCCCGCAGGAAGGTTTGATCTGCGGAAGAATATGCCTAGGCAGGGAGAATATCTTAAGCAAGGGGTCATCCCAATCCATGCTGCGCAGGCTAAAAAGCATCATGCGCTGGGCCAGAGAGGGATCCGCGGCAAAAACCGCGCCGCGCGTCAGACGCCAGATCAGGAAAGAGGACACGGGCCCCACCAGAAGGCGGCCCTGGTCCAAAAGCTTGCGCACGGGTGGGACATTATCGATGAACCAGCGGATTTTCGGGGCGGAGTAATAGGGCATGAGATAAAGGCCCGTGCTTTCATAGGCCTCCATTCTATGATCCTGCAGCGCCATGGCGACCATAGCCGCACGGCCGTCCTGCCAGCTGGGCGCGCGGGCGGCGGGCTTGCCTGTTTCCCTGTCCCAAAAGATCACGGTGGAACGTTGGCAGGCCAGGCCCAGGCCCAATATGTTGTCACTCTTAGGGATTTTAGCCAGCACGGCTTGCAAAGCTTTTTCCTGTGTGAGCGCGATATCTAGAGCGTCATGTTCCACGTAGCCGGCCTGGGGGTAATAGGTCTTGATGGGAAATTGCGCTTTCGCAAGCACTTCCCCCCGGGAATCAATCGCCAGGGCGCGGGAACTGGAGCTGCCTTGATCCAGGGCAATGACTATTTCGCGGTTCAAAGGGGTTTGACCCGCAGATCGAAATTTTCTGTTTTAACGCCCAGCTCGGAAAGCTGAGCCCGCAGATCGGGATCAAGCTTCGCATCGGCCATGAGCTGCTCGACCTTGGCAGCGGTGGGCGCCAGGATTTTATCGTAGAGCCCGGCCTTGGCGATTAGATCCAGGATTTTCTTTTTATCGGAAAATTTCCATTTCTCGATTGTCACGCGCGTAACCTCATAATTTTTTCCAAAGGCGCGCACATAGCCTTTTTGCTTGAGGCTGTCCAATATCTTTCCTCTTAAATCCCGGGCTTGATTGGCAAGCTCTTCGGCCTGACGGGTGAACTCGCCGCAACTGTCGATGAGCACGGCCAAATCCGACGCGGCTGACGCCGCGTCGCCCTGGCGGCCTTCAGGAATTGTGGCAGCCGCCATGGGCAGCAACGTCGCCCGCTGCCCATCGCTGTATTGATGCTTGAAAATCGGGCAAATGGGCTTATAGTCGCACCAATAACATTTCTTCTCATCCGGCTTCGGAGCAAAGACTCCTGAGGTGATAGATTCGGCCGCGGCAACGATGCGCCGGCGCAGGCCGCAAACCAGGTCCGGGGAATGCCTTTCAACCACCTGCTCCTTAAGACTGGGGAGATGATAAAAAGAAAGCCGCGCCACCTCCGCGCCCAAAAGCTCTTCGCAGGCCATCTGGTACATAGTCAGCTGGGCGTCACCTTGCACCCGGTTTAGGGCCAAGGCCTTGCCTGTTTTATAATCCAGTATGGACAAACGCCCATCGGCGAGCTTATCGACGCGGTCAACCTTGCCGGTGACCGGCACCCCCTCGACTTTCAGCTCGAAATTATATTCGACAAAAAAAGGAACCGCGAAGTCCGCGATATGCTTGCGGTAAAACTTGGTCAGGATTTCCTTGCCGTCCTCGAAATATTCAGCCTCTTGGGCCTGGTCCCTGTAGCCGGGGGAGAGCCAATGCTCCTTATAATAATCCAGAAGCCGCTCGAGACTCGGGGGGGGAGGATTTTTGACGTTGTAGAAATACTCCAAGGCCCGGTGCACGCTGTTGCCGAAGGAAAAGAAGTGCTTGGATTTTTCCGGAATTTTTTCGATGTATTTGAACTTATACTTCTGCGGACATTCCCCGTACATAGTCAGCGAGGAATGCGATAAGGGACGGGGCAGCGTGAAAGTCGCCATGAACGCCTATTTTAGCGGATTTTAAGCGCTTGGGCTACACGGCACGGAGCGCCGAGCACCGGGCCGGAAACTAATTCCTTATCCGGCCCGGTGACGCAAACGAGCTTCCTGCAGCGGCTGCTTCTTTTCTTCCGGGACTTCCGGTTTGTCCGGCTGACTAACTCCAAGGAGCAAATAGACGGTATCAAGCTCGGGAGCATACGCCGGAATCTTAGCCGACTGTTTTATTAAATCTTCCCAGCCGGAAACCAAGGATTGGACCGTGATGCCTTGCGGAACCTCTCCGCCCGTAAACATGGAAGCGGGCCTGACCTTGGGCCTGTCCTGGGGAGTATAACTTGAAACGAAGCGCACGCCTTTCTCGGCCAACTCGGCGATCCTTCCCTCCAGGCCCAGAGGCACCTGCCCTTTCAACATGATTATGGTCTTAATCTGCGGCGGAATATTATTGAAGGCGGCCAGCAAATCAGTTTCTATCCCCGCCTCGGAATCATAGACCACTAAAATCTCGAGGCTGGAACTTTTTTGAAAGGCCTTGATTCTGGACTCTAATTCCTCGGTGGCCGCCTTGGCATTAAAAACGCCGTCTTTGGCGGTGCTGAAAAGAATAAAGAGCGCTTCTTCGGGGCCTAATGGATACCTATGGGTTTTGGCCACAGGAAACAGATGTTCTATTACTATGGCGATTACTTCTTCTTGCGAAAGCTCCTTGGCTTCTTCCTTAACGAACTGGAATTGCCCTATCCGGGCCGCGGATTGCTGCAAATCAAGGAAGGCCGTCAGGGCCCGCGCGGGAGCCGGCGCCTGAATCAACATCACGGCTGCGGCAAACCATCCCAAATTTTTCATTGTTCGGCTATTTTAACATCTGGTCAGCAAGGCGGTGGGGGTCCTTGGGCCTAAATAACGCTCAACAAAGGACCTAGGGCGAATTAGGCCCTAGCGGGCGGTGTATTCGATTAACTCGGTGTTGGGATTTTCGAAGTCGGGCCCGGCCACGGTGGTTTTGACCTTCCCCACAAAAGGCGCGTAATAATCGTATTTCCAGGACTGCGGAAATTTCTTATTGAACTCGCGGACTTTAAGGCAATTGGAGAACGTTCCGGCGACGGTGCGCACTTGCGCGTCGTCGCGGTCGATGGAATAGGCCAGCTCGACCTTGCCGCGCCGAGCTTTCCAGCCGTGGCCTGTTTTAAAAGGATAGCGCAAGATGGCGACAGCCTGCGCGCCATCATATTCCCAAACGCCCCAATCTCTTTTTTCATAGCGCGTTTTATAGGAGTTCACAAGCTTGGCCCCGGCGAAACGAACGCTGAGGACTTCGGCGGCGGCCCCGCTTGAAACCTTTAGCTCCCGGTCAAGCCGCATATAGCGGCCCCGGCTTTCGCTGTCGCCATAGCGCCAGCGCCGGCCCGGCTGCAATGGAAAATAATCCGGACAACTCATGATCCCGGCTTGCGCCCGAGAAGCCCACGGCTGGGTCTGAGGCAAGAGGCGCGCGGCGGCCTCATAATGGCGGCGGGCCTCCAGGCAGCGCTGAAAATGCCGGGCGTAGATATCGCCGGCGCTCACGCAAACTTGAGCCGCGCGCCGGTCTTCCGGGAACCTCCGCAAAAAATTCTCATAAGCCCGCAAAGCCGCGGGATAGCG
>MGUO01000089.1:18235-18879 GCA_001800015.1 Elusimicrobia bacterium RIFCSPHIGHO2_02_FULL_57_9 | reverse complement strand
CTCTAAAAAACGTCCGCTATGAAAATAATAGGAGTCGCAGCCGGCCAAAACGACCGGCACAATAAGCGCCAAGGCGGCGGCTGATTTACGCAAGCAGGCCATGCTCCTTGAAGCTGAAGAAAGAACTTTCTGAAACGATCAAATGATCCAAAAGGGAAATTCCCAAAAGCTGCCCCGAACGGCAGAGCCGGCGGGTGGCCTCCCGGTCTTCGCTTGATGGCGTGCAATCCCCGGAAGGATGATTATGGGCCACGATCAAGGCGGCGGCACAATGAGCGATGGCGGGGGCGAAGACCTCGCGGGGATGAACGAGGCTGGTGGAGAGCGTTCCGATGGAAATCGTCTCGCAGGCCAACATTTGCCTGCGCGCATTCAGGAAAAAGGCGATGAAATGTTCTTTGCGCCCGCAGCGCACGCCCGGGGGAAACATCTCCAGAACGCGAGTCGCGCAGTCGAGCACGGGCCGTCCGTCGCGCGGCTCGGCAAAGCGCCGAGCCAGCTCGAACCCCGCCACCACCGCCGCCGATCGGCTTTCGCCCATGCCTTTAAACCGCTTGAGGCTGAGGTAATCAACGCGATGCAGTTGTGGGAAGTTCTTGAGAACGGCGGCGGAAAGATCCATCACGCTTTGGCCGGCATAGCCG
>MGUO01000089.1:13927-18216 GCA_001800015.1 Elusimicrobia bacterium RIFCSPHIGHO2_02_FULL_57_9 | reverse complement strand
GGGTGCATGTCGCGCAGAATCATGGCAAGGACTCCGCCACATGGCGCAGGGTCGAGGAATCAAGCGGGCTGATCAAAACGAACTTCGAACCCTGCGACGACCAGCCTAAGACATGGCCTTCGCTGGTCCAAGCCAAAGTCGCCGGTCCGGATGCCAGGCGAAAGCGGCGGCTCGCTTTTGCGCCGAAATTAAGCCTGGTTCGCGCAGGACACTGGAACAAGGACAAAACGTTAATCCCATCCGAAAAACGATAGTGGATGACCTTCTTGCCGCCCTGAGCAAGCACGTTTAAACTTTCAAATACATAGCCGGAGGGAAGCCAGAGCGGCAATTTCGGCTCCAGGCCCGAGGCGCTTTTGGCTTGGTCAAGCGCCAAATAGTCGGGCTCAAGACGCTTGACCACGGTAGCCCCTTCAGGCGGCTCGAAACGAAATAAAGCCGGGTCCTGCTTTTTAGGGAATTGGATGCTGGCAAAGCGAGCGGTTGAAACCAGACGGCCGTCAGATTGAAATATCCGGCTTTGCAGGATAAGCCCGTTCTTCTTATCGACCCAAATGCGGCGTTGGATTTTCCCGTCCCTGCGCGAAAGCAATTCCAGCGCCCAGGCGCGGCGCCTCGCCACGGGGGGAGAACTCGCCATGCGGACATCATAGTTGGCGGTCAGCAAATCATATTCCTGCTCCCAGCCGAACTGCTTGTAATCTCCATCGGGCGCTTGGCCCTGCCAGACCTTGTTTTGGGTTTTATCGTAAACCCATTCGGACTTCCCGTCCGAGACGATGATCTGGAGAGGTTTTCCCGAGGCGTCAAGCAACTCCCGGCGATAATGGCCCGGATTAAGAAAGCGGACCCTCATCTGTTTGGCGGCTGCGCCTGTTTGCGGGAAAGTTTCCAGAATCATGCGGCCGTCATAGGAGGCGACGGACGGCTCGAGGCTTTTGCGCAGAACATCCAAGGGCTGGGGTTCAAGAGCCGCCAAGGCCGCTGCGGCGAGCAAGAAAAACAGCCCATTCATCGCAGCCTCATCGACAGATCAGATAATACCAATTCCTGAGGACAAAGAGGCATGGTGAGGGCATACTCATTATGGGCCGCCAGCATCGCATCCACGGAAATGGAATCAGCCTGCCGCGATTCAAATTGTTCCACGCCTATGGCCAACACGGCGGCCGCGAATGCCAGCGAAAAACCAACGCCCACCGGCGCACGTTTGAGCCATGGGGTTGGCTTGCTTCGCCGACGCGCCGCTTGCGCCAAGAGCGCCGCGCGCAAATCCGCGGGAACCGCCGGGGAGCAAACCCGGCGCAGCGCCGTTTTCATGGTTTGAAACAACTTGAGCTCTCGCCGGCAGGCGGGGCAGCCTTCCAAATGAGCAAGCAACAGCACTTGCTCTTCAGAGCTTGCTTGCCCGTCCGCATACGCCGATAATAATTCCTTTAATTCCCGACATTCCATAGTTCAATCACTCCACGCGCAGGTAATAAAGATGCTTCCTCATTTTCTTC
This sequence comes from Elusimicrobia bacterium RIFCSPHIGHO2_02_FULL_57_9, assembly GCA_001800015.1. Lineage (GTDB taxonomy): Bacteria > Elusimicrobiota > Elusimicrobia > UBA1565 > UBA9628 > O2-02-FULL-57-9. Next base: position 16,711 of record MGUO01000089.1, on the reverse strand, counting down.
TTAAAAGCGTTCCGGGCCCGCCAGAGCCGGGAGCGCACGGTTCCCAGAGAACAGTCCAACACAGAGGCAATCTCATTATACCCAAGACCCTGCATGTCGCTCATAATGAGCACGGCCTTATACTCCGGAGCAAGTTCCTCTAAAACTGACCGCACCGTTTCCGAGACCTCGCGGCGCTCCAGAGCCGTTTGCAAATCCTCCGCGTCCTCATCCGCCAGGGCATCGGCCAAGACCGACCCCTCGTCCTCCCCAGCGACCGGAGTTTCCAGAGAGATAAAACCTCTGTCCCATTTTTTAATCCCGTCATAATAGAGATTCCTCATGACCGTCATGAAATAATTTTCCAGCGGCTGGGATGCGTCGTACTGATCCCAGTGGCGAATCAGCCGGAAAAAGGATTCCTGCATCAATTCCTTGGCCTCCTCGGCGCTGCCGCACAAGTGAACGGCGAATTCATAAGCCTGCTGCGAGTACTCGTTGATCAGTTTCTCGATCATGTCCTCAAGCCCTATACATAATACGATTTGACCCCCCAAAAAGTTCCCGATATTTTTCGCAATAAAAATTTAATAGCCCCGCAACAAAGCTGTAACGACGGAGGAGCAACATATATCCAAGGAACACTGATGCCCAACACCATTCCAGCCGCCTATTTGACCCACGAACTAAGGGCCCCGGTCACCGCCATACGCCTGGGCCTTGAGATTCTTCAGGAACAATTAAGGGAAAGAATGCAGGTTGACGAGAAACATATGCTTGGAGTCACCCTCAACAATACCGCCCGTTTGGAGCGCCTGGTCAACGATATTATGGATTATTCGAAAATCATGGCCGGCAAGATGCGCCTGCAAAAGGCGTCTTGCGACGCCAGAAAGCTGGTCGGCGAGACCATCGACAGCCTCAGAGCCATGGCGATCTTCAAGGGCGTGAAATTAGTCCGGGAAGGGGGGGATCCCTTGCCGCGGATTTACGCGGAAGAGAGGCGCATCGCCCAGATTTTGACGAATTTAATCTCCAACGCCATCAAGTTCACCCCCGCCCGCGGCGCCGTGACGGTAACGGTTGCGCTCGGAAAATACGAACACGAAGGCATGCTGCTCTTCAAGGTCAAGGACACGGGCCGGGGCATCGAACCCAAGGACGCCGACAAGATTTTCGACATGTTCGAGCAATCCGCGGCAAATTCCATTGAGACGGAAGGAACCGGACTCGGGCTGGCTTTGGCTCGGCTCATGGTGGAAATCCATGGCGGGCGCATCTGGGCCGAGACTTGGCGGGGATTAGGCGCGACTTTCTGCTTCACCATCCCCATCGCAGCTCAGGATTTGCCGCGCAAGGTCCAAACCTATCCTCAACCCGTCAAATATTCGGGTCTGCTCATAGCCATGACCCGTCATATCAATTCTTTCTTGGCTCTTTTCGTTTAAGTTTCTACAAAATCCTCGTTTTAAGCACGTTAAACACAGCGGTCAAGGTAATCAACCCCTGCGCGCTCGGATGGGGGATGCGGTTTAAGGCCTGCATTAAGTCCCGCCAGCGCCGCCGGGCCTCGACAAACTCGCGGCGGCAGTAAACGATATTGCCGGTCCATTGCTTGCGCATATCCGCGGACCATTGATGCTTTTGGCGGCGATGCTCAGTCTTGGCCTGCTGATACTGAGCCGCGGCCGATTCCAGCCGTTTGCGGCCTGACTCCAGGCGCCAGCGCACTTTCACCCAAAAACGCTCCGAAGCTCCCATGGCAACCAGCTTTTTCTCCACATGCCGCATTTCCACTTCGAGCTTGGCCTTGATGATCAGCGATTCCGGGGTGATTCTCAGGCGGGTGACCTGCCCCAGCAGGCGCATGATATGCAGCCACCACTTGGTCATGTCGAATTGATACCAGCGGATGCCGTTGCGGTAATCGGCTTGGAACTTATGGTGGAAATTATGATAGCCCTCGCCGAAAGTAATCGGTCCCAGCAACCAATTATCCCGCGCCGAGTTATCCACCGCGTAGGGCCTGCTGCCGTAGAGATGGGCCAGGGAATTGATGAAAAAGGTCATGTGGTGAACTATTACCACGCGCAAAAAGCCGCCCCAAAGCAGGCCTCCTAGAGGACGGCCCTCGATAAGGCCGATGCAGGCGGGCAACAGGAAGGTAAACCCAATCACGAGAGGAAGATACCAGCGATCCTGCCATCTCACCAAGGGATCTTTAAGCAAATCCGGAACGTTTTTAAATTTTTGGTAAACAGCGCGCATGTCCTTGTAAAATACCCAGCCCATATGGGCGTAAAGCCCGCCCTTGAGGATGTTATACGGGTCTTCCTCACGATCCACGTACTGATGATGGTAGCGGTGGTCCGAGGCCCAGTTAAGCACAGAGTTCTCAACCGCCGCGGCGCCGAATATTAAGTAGAAAAGCTGCAGGGGCTTGCCGCACTCGTAGCTGCGATGGGCGTAATAGCGGTGATACCCGCCGGTAACGCCCATGCCCGTGAGCAAATACATACCGATAAGATTAGCGATCTCAAGCCAAGTCACGCCGTAATGCCAGGCATACCAGGAAATACCGATGAGGGCGATAACCGGGGTTAAGATTAAAAAAGCGGCGTTTACATAATCCAGAGGCTTCTCTTTCCCCGAGGACCTTATCGCGTCGGCGTTTTGGCCGTCTGTCATAATTTCTTCGCCCCTATGATACATGATGGATCTACCCTTTACAATAGGGCCGGCGGAAATATGCTTGAATACGCGGTGGTGCTGCTGGACCGGAGCCTAACCATGAACAAACAAACC
>MGUO01000089.1:5418-13906 GCA_001800015.1 Elusimicrobia bacterium RIFCSPHIGHO2_02_FULL_57_9 | reverse complement strand
AGGGCGGATGGGCTGGTGCTCACCAATCATCATGTCGCCCTGGGCCAGTTGCAGAAGGTCTCCAGCGAGAAGAAGGACTATGTCAAGGACGGCTTCTTCGCCCGAACGCAGGCCTCCGAGATAAAATGTCCGGACCTCGAAATCAATCAGCTCGTGTCGCTGGAGGAGGTGACCGCGCGGGTTTTGGGGGCCGTCAAACCCGGCGCCAGCGAGAAGGAGCAGAATGATCAGCGCAAGGCGGAGATGTCGCTCATCGAGAAAGAGTCGACGGAAAAGACGGGCTTTCGCTCCGATGTCGTCACCCTGTATCAAGGCGGTGAGTATTGGCTCTACCGCTACAAGAAATACACCGATATCCGCTTGGTAATGGCGCCGGAGGCCCAGGCCGCTTTCTACGGAGGAGACCCGGACAACTTCACCTACCCGCGCTTTGATCTCGATATGGCCTTCTTCCGCATTTATGAAAACGGCCAGCCCATCCGCCCCAAGCACTACTTCAAATGGAGCCAGGCGGGCGCCAAAGACGGGGAATTGGTGTTCGTGACGGGACATCCTGGTTCCACGGATCGCTTAAAGACGGTCAGCCAACTTGAATTCGACCGGGATTACGGCTTTCCCAACGCAATGAGCAGGCTTAATAACCGGCTCAAGGCCTATTACGCCTACGCCAAGGACAGCGAGGAAAGGCTGCGCCGGGCCCATGATGATATCTTCAGCATCGAAAACAGCATCAAGGCCTACGCGGGGGAATGGGAGGGGCTCAAGGATTCTCATCTCATGGCGAGCAAGAGCCGGCAAGAGAAGGAAATGCGCGAAAAAATCGAAAAGGATCCGAACCTGTCTAAGTCTTACGGCCAGGCTTGGGAGCGCATCGCCAAGATACAGCAGGACTTGATCCGCCGCAATAAAGAACTGCAATTCCTGCCGCGCTGGAGCGCCACCCCGCGCACCTTGATGAATTCGCGCCTAGCCGACATCGCCTTTAATATCGTGCTTTATACCCGAGAAGTGCCCAAGGAAAACGCCAAGCGCTACAAGGAATATCGCGATTCGGCGCTCGAATCCCTGCGCTTTGAGCTCTTCTCGCCTGCGCCGATCTATAGCGACATGGAAGAGGCGATGTTGACCGAGATTATGCGCGGCACTCTCGCGGAGCTGGGGCCCGACAATGCCTTCAATAAGGCGATGCTGCAAGGCGGCGCTCCAGCCGATGTGGCGCAGAAACTGGTGATTGGGACCAAGCTGGCCGATCCAGAATTGCGCAAAAAACTCGTGGCGTCGGGCCGGGCCGGCGTTGAGAAGTCAAAAGACCCCATGATCGTTTGGGCGCGCGGGCTGGAAGCGCCCTATCGCGAACTGCGCGGCTGGCAGGAGGATAATATCGAAAGCGTCGAGACTTCCGAGGGAAACCATATCGCCAGGGCGCGTTTCGCGCTTTACGGAAAATCATCCTATCCCGACGCAACCTTTACGCTGCGCTTAAGTTACGGCAAAGTCGCCGGTTACGGTCAAGCGACGACCAAGGTGCCGTATAAGACCACTTTTTACGGCCTTTATGATCGCGCCGCTTCTTTCGACAATAAGCCCCCCTTTGATTTACCTGAAAAAATCACCGCGGCGCGCCAAAATCTGGACCTGGCCACTTCCCTTAATTTCGTCACGACCAATGATATCATCGGCGGCAACTCGGGCAGCCCGGTCCTCAACCGAAATGCCGAATACGTCGGCCTGATATTCGATGGAAACATACAGGGCCTGGTGTGGCGCTATGTCTTTGACGAATCGCAGGGCCGCGCCTTGGCCGTGCATTCCAGCGCGATACTCGCCGGCCTACGTTCCATTTATCATATGGATTCCTTGGCTTCGGAGCTGGCCGTCAAGCCCGCGCAGAACTAGCCGTCGCGGGCCGGACCAACTTAAGGTAGACGCCCTCGCCGTCCTCAAATTCAGGAACATTGCTCGGCGCGGCCTTTAAAAGGCGGAGGAATTCCGGCTCCAGATCAGGCCCGCCGGACTCGCGGGCCAATTCCATGGCCCGAGCGGCGTATTTCAAATTCTGCATGGCTTCAAGCCCGGAAATCTCCGCGAAAAACCAACCGCAGCTGGTATACATGAACATGGCGAATTTCTGCATTTCCAGTAGAGCTAGGGCTTTGCGCCGCGCCTGCGGCGAACAAGGGCCGCGCAAATGCCGTGCCAGGAAAAAAGAAGTCGAGCGCTCGTCCGGATTTAAAATAACCTGGATATATCCGTCGCGGGCCTTCCAAACGTCGCGCAGCACGGCCGAGCCTTTCTGCTCGAAAACTAAAATCAAACGGTCGCGCAGCCAATCCAGGGCCTCGCGCATGGGCTTGCGCCATTTCTGATGCTTGCCGTTCTCGGCCCCGCAGCCGCAGTCCTCCAGCCAGCGCCCCACACCGTGGGCGCAGCTCCAGGAGGTGCCGAAGCCCTGGAGACCGGGTTGAATTTCGACCTCACAAATAGGCTTGTGCTTGGCTAAATAATAGCCGAAATTAACAACCGGCATTCCCTGCTTGGGAAGCTCATATTTGAACAGATGGGCAAGACCCATGTCCGCGAAGGGCTCATGGTGGCCGTAGGTCTCGCCGTCGGTTGCGATGGAAACAAGCTGCGCCGAACGAAGATGCGCATCAAAAACGGAAAGGATTCTTTGCGCGGCGGCCGGGGAATGAGCCATGAGTTTTTCAAAGGCCACAGCTCTGGCTAAGGAACCGTTGTAAAAAAAAATGTCGATCTTACCCTGCTGCCGCGGCCGGCGGTCGAACCAGCGGTAGGCATGGCGCGTATCGATGTTTTCGTCCTTAATCTCCATCCATTCTTTATCGAGATCCGGCTTCTCGCCTGCGCGCAGACGCCGCACGCGCCGCGCTTGATGAGGAGCCAGGATCGCGTACTTAAGCCCGTGTTCAATGAGCAGGCGTAAAACCACGTCGTCGCAGGCGGTTTCGGGCAGCCATAATGCTTCGGGAGAGCGGCCGAAACGGTGCTTAAAATCGGCGATGCCCCAGCGGACCTGGGTTGCCTGGTCCCGGACGTTGGCTAAAGGCATGATCATGTGATTATAAGCCTGGGCAATGGCATTCCCGTGGCCCTCAAGCCTCTCGGCGCTTTCCCGGTCAGCCTCCAAAAGCCTGCGATACTCGTCCGGATAAGCTTTTTCATACCAGGAAAGAAGGGTGCCCCCGAAATTAAAATTGAGCCAGGAATAGTTGTTGACCTCGGCGATGGGCTCGTTGCGCTCATTAACCACGCGCGCCCGTCCGTTGGGGATATAGCACTCGCGGGCGATGCGGACGTTCCAATCGTGCGTCTCGCCCGCTGAAGGCTGGCGCTCGATAACTCCCGTCCAGGGATTTTCTCGGGGCGGCTGGTAAAAATGGCCGTGGATGCAGACAAAATGCCTCATGAATTTAGTTTACTCTATTCAGCAAAATCATTCCATGCGCTACGCCACCGTTTTTCTGGCCTTTGCCTTATGCGCCGCGGCTCAAGACCGGGAGCCTAAGCGGTTTTTCCAAATGACTGAAGCGGAAATCGCCGCAACGCTCAAGGACCTGCACGACCATAACCCTTCGCTGCAAACCAGAATAGAGGCGCTCAGCGAGCTTTTCATAGGCACGCCCTATCGCCTGGGCCCCTTGGGGGAGGGGGACGGCGGCGAATTCGACCGCGAGCCCTTGGTGGGCTTCAAAGAAGCCGACTGCACCACCCTGGTCGAACAAGTGACGGCTCTGAGCCTGAAACCCGATTTAGAAGACGCGATCAGAACCTTGCAGAGAATCCGTTATCGCAAAGGAAAGATTTCTTATAAAGAGCGCAATCATTTCCCGGAAATCGATTGGGTCCCGAATAATATCGCCGCCGGCTATGTCAAGGATATCACACGGGATGCAGCGGGGGATAAAACCGCGACGGCGCGCAAGCTGATCTCGAAAAAAAATTGGTACGCCAACAAGACGTTGGATGATATTCAGGGATTTGCGCAAGCCTCCGTGGAAGAAAAACAAAAGCGGCTTGAACGGCTAAAAACTTTGGGCAAGGGATTTAAGGACGAGAATGCATCCGTTCCCTATGCGCCTATTGATATCATTCCCGAAATCCTCGAGAAAATTCCATCCGGAACAATCGCGAACGTGGTGCGCGAGGATAAACCCGATATCCCAGTTCTGATCTCTCACCAGGTGCTTATCATCACAAAAGACAACGCCCAATACGTGCGCCACGCCTCTTCCTCCGGCAAAATGGTCGAAGACGTCCTGCTCCGGGATTACCTCAGCCGCTACGCGGCATCCTCGTGGAAACTTCTCGGGCTTAATTTAAACCAGGTCCTGGATAGGCCCTTGACGAGCGCATATAAATGAGACATACTTATATGTATGAGAACAACCCTAATCCTTCGGGATGCCACCCTTGAGCGCGCGGCCACCCTCACCGGCATCCGAGAAAAAACAGCCCTGGTTCAAGCCGGTCTTGAAGCCTTGATCGAGAAAAAAGCCAGGGAACGCCTGATCGCCCTGGGTGGAAAAATGCCAAAACTGCGCAAAATTCGCCGCCGCAGACACATGTGATTCTTGTTGACACCTCTGTATGGATCGATCATTTTAGAAAAGGCGACGGCCAATTAACTCTTCTTCTCCAGGAAGGCGCCGTTCTTATGCATCCACTCATCATCGAGGAATTGGCCTGCGGGAATTTGACGCCCCTCTGCGAAGCCCTGGAATTCCTGGAAGCCCTGCCTAAAGCGCCTCAGGCAAGTCACTTGGAATTCCTGGACTTTATTTCCCGCCAAAACCTTCATGGACTGGGGCTGGGAGCCATCGATATACATCTACTTGCTTCGGCGCGGCTAAGCCAAGCCCCCATTTTTAGCCGGGATAAAAATTTATCCTGGGCCGCCAAACGGCTCGGCATTCTGGCTTAAGGCTTCAAGGCGCGGAAAGATTCGATGGTCTTGGCCCAATCCCGGCCGTTGTCCTCGTAAATTTTCCTGAAGGCGTCTAAGTCCTTGTGATAGGTCTTATGCGCCAGGATCACGGCGTTGTTGAGGATGTCCAACTTAAAACCCAGCTCATTTAAGCGCCCCGGCCCTTGGGCGAATATTTTCTCGCGGCGCTCAGGACTTTTCGACCCACTGACCGTGAGCCTTGATCAGATCGACGAGGGCTTGGTCGGCTGAAGCGGTCGGCACGCCCTTCTGCACGCAGTCCTTGCCCACGTAAAGATTGATTTTTCCGGGAGCTCCGCCTACGTAGCCGAAGTCGGCGTCGGCCATCTCGCCCGGGCCGTTGACGATGCAACCCATGATCGCGATTTTGATGCCCTTTAAATGCCCGGTTTTGCCCTTGATGCGCTCGGTGATGCTTTGCAGATCGAAAAGGGTCCGGCCGCAGGAGGGGCAGGAGACAAACTCAGTCTTGGTGATGCGCACCCCCGCGCCCTGCAGAATATTGTAGACCAGATCAAGCCCGCGCCCGGTCTCAAGAATCGAGTCAACCGAGACGCTGTCGCCAATGCCGTCGCAAAGCAAGGACCCGATCAGAACAGAGGACTGCAGCACCTGGGCGGCCTCATCCTTCATCCGAGGTGCCTGAATATGAATGGGCGAGTTCGCAGCCTGAGCGGCCAGCAAGCGATACCCGTACAGCAAGGGGCCGGTATCTGTTCCGCGCAGAGAAAGAACGGTCAAAACACCGATATCCCGCCCTAACTCATCGGCCTCGACTAATTTCTCGGTGCTGTCCGCCTCTAAAAACGCGGGGATATCCCGCTTTTTAACCGCATCGAGAAAACGCTTAAGATCGTGCTTGGGGCCGAACCATGATGCCAGATCACAGAGGGCCAGTCCCTCAATAGCAAGATCAAGCGGGGTTTCAAAACGAACGAAAAAAGCCAAGCGCGAAGTTGCCGCAGACAGGCCTTGCCGGATGGCCTTGAGATTATCCAGGTCCTGTGGGTTTCTGACCGTCCAGCTCAGGATTTCCGGATCGGCGCCGCGGGCTTTTTTAAGCTGGCCCTCGAGCAGATTTAGAACATCGGCGGCCGTGGCCCCGGGCGGGGCCTGGGTGATAACCCGCACGAGCTGGCTTCCACCCAGCATGAAGGGCCCGGCGCGCAAAGCCCGGGTCTTGCGCCGGGAGTAATTGAAATAATCAAGGCAATGTCGAAAATATTCGGTAGGCTGCGGCGGCATTGCCTTGATACTCCGACGCCTTTTTTCGAACGGCTTGGCCAATGCATAACAGACAGGTATCTCGTATTCCGGGTCCTCGGTAAGCGAAACCCGGATCGTGTCGCCGATGCCGTCTTCCAAAAGTCCGCCGATGCCGATGGCGGATTTAATGCGGCCGTCTTCCCCATCGCCCGCTTCGGTAACTCCCAGGTGGAACGGGTAATCCATGCCCAATTCCGCCATGCGCGCAGCCAAAAGCCTATAAGCCGCGATCATCACCTTGGGATTGGAGGCTTTCATGGATAGGATGATGTCGTGATAATCGTTATTCTCGCATATGCGCACAAATTCCAGGGCCGATTCGACCATCCCCAAGGGGCAGTCGCCGTAACGATTCATGATGCGGTCGGAAAGCGAGCCGTGATTGGTGCCGATGCGCACCGCCCGTTTGAGACGCTTTAATTTCTCAACGAGAGGGGTAAAACGGGCCTCGATGCGCTCAAGCTCGGCTGCGTATTCGACGGCGGTGTATTCCTTAACGGCAAAGCGCTTGTTGTCCACAAAATTGCCGGGATTGATGCGCACTTTTTCCACGTATTCCGCTGCTACCATGGCAGCAGCCGGGGAAAAATGAATGTCGGCCACCAAGGGCGCCTTAATTCCCAGCTTAATCAGTCTCCCCTTGATCCGGCCCAGACGCCGGGCGTCCTCGACGGTGGGAGCCGTGATGCGCACGATCTCGCAGCCCGCTTGAACCATCTTCACGCTTTGACGCACCGTGGCGTCCATGTCCATGGTATCGGTGGTGGTCATGGATTGGACACGAATAGGGTTGTCGCCGCCCACCCCGACTTCGCCGACCATGACTACGCGGGTTTTGCGCCGGCGATAGCTAAAGGGGTTTTCGCAATGTTTAAGCGAGGTTAGTGTTTCGGCCATCAGAAACCACATTATACCATGTCGCGGCGGCGACATGGTATTGGATTGACAACGACGAGCAAAGCATTAGAATGCACTTTAGAGAATGGAGACCCTATGTTAAAAATGATGACGATTTTGATGTTTCTGGCTGGCTCCGCCTATTCAGCGCTCGCTTTTGAACAAAATATAAGCCAATTACATAAAGATTTGAACGCCAAAATCGCCTCGGTCTTTCCCGAGAGCGCGGCGGATTGCCCGCCTCCCAAGCCGATCAAGCCCTGGCAGGGGCAAATCACCGGGGCCATGAATCATTCCAAAACCGGGGTCACCCTGAGCAACGTGAATCTATACGATTTCCTGGAATATTTCTACCTGTTCCTAAGCGCTTATTAGCTTGAGACTTTCTCGCGCTTTTAAATAGCGCGCATCGTCGCCCTTCATTGCATCCGGGTTGACATCCGCCTTGCGGCAGATATCCAAAGCCAACCGCTGACCCCAAAAAAGCTGACTGAGCCAAGCGGCCGAAACCGGAACATTGCCGGGTGCCACCTCGAACAAGGGAACCTGCACGGCTTGCAGATAATCCCGCAGCGCCTTCCAGCGCGGATCCAAACCGCTGAAGGCCACGACCATGGTTTTGGGCCCGACCGACACATGGGGGCCGTGCAAAAATTCCTCAAGCCCAAAGGCCCGCGCCGGATAATAGGCGGCTTCCAGTACTTTGAGGGAAGTCTCGCGGGCCACCCATTCCCTTTCCAAATCGCCCAAAAACACCAGGTCGGCCCCAAAGGCGACGGAAGGAAAGCGCGGCCCGGCCTCCAAGCTGATGCAGGCGCGGCGCAGCCCTTCGATCATCCCGGCTTCCCCGATCCAGCGCGCGATCCAAACCAAAGAGCTGATCACCGATTTGGTGTACACCCCGCTGTCTTCGGCCTCGCAGGTTTCCAGACGATGGGCTATGGAGTCGCCCCAAATCGCGCCGTGCCCGGTCATGGCGACCGGGACGGCTTTTGCCCGGCGGGCGACGGAAGCGGCCTGCACCGTGTAAGACCTGCCCCCGCGGTGGGAAAGAAGCACCGCCACGTCCCCGGAAGCTATGGGCTGGGGAAGGCTGACGAAGTCAAAGCTATGCTCGGCCCAGGCTTGGGGGGAGACATGCCGCCGCCATAAGATCGAAGCGATTTGCGCGGCGTGGAAGCTCGATCCCACCCCGACGAAAAAGAAGCGTTTTTTCTTGAGCTCTTCCATCCAGGAAGGCAGAGGGGCCGCCATGATCTGGCGGATTAATTCCGGCTGCAGCCGGATGTTTTTCTCGTAACGCGAGCCCATTCTCATATGTGATACAATTAAGCCCGTGGCCGACACAAGCCGAATGCC
>MGUO01000089.1:0-5402 GCA_001800015.1 Elusimicrobia bacterium RIFCSPHIGHO2_02_FULL_57_9 | reverse complement strand
CGGAATACGCCACATGGCGCTTAAAGTGGCGGACATGGAAAAGGCCGAAAAATTTTACGCGGGAATTCTCGGCTACCGGGTTGAATGGCGGCCGGATTCGGATAACGTCTATTTAATCCGGGATAAAGATAATCTGGCCCTGCATAAAGCCTCGGTCTCTCCCGGGGGAAGCCTGGATCATTTTGGCATCGCGCTTAAAACCGCCCAGGACGTGGACGTTTGGGCCGCGCATTTGCAATCACGCGGCGTCAGCCTGCAAAAAGCGCCGAAAACCCACCGCGACGGAGCGCGCTCCTTTTATGTGAACGACCCTGAAGGCAACACCATCCAGTTTATCTATCATCCGCCTATCGCCGGCTAGATAAGGAGAATTATGGAATTAGCCAACCCCAAAGACAAATTGATCTTGATCGCGGATGATGACGCGGATGTTCTCAGTTTTCTGGAGACGGTGGTCTCCAGCGAAGGCTTCAAGGTCGTCTGCGCCAAAAACGGGGAAGAAACGCTCAAAAAAGTCGGCGAAAACCCGCCGGACTTGATCATCGCGGATTTGATGATGCCGGGACAAGGAGGCTATGAGGTTTTACGGCAGCTGCAGGCGGCAGAGACTAGGAAAATTCCGGTAGTCATGATCACGGCCAGCCACATCAACGATTCCACGGTACAAATGATCCGACAAGAAGCCAACGTGCTTGAATTCATCTCCAAACCCGTTCAAATACACGTCCTGCTCACGGCCCTGCATCATTATCTGGAAACCTACCCGCCCGACATCAAAAAGCTCAGGCCTCCTCCGCGGTAAACATGAACGCGCCCCCGCTGGCTCGGCGAGTTCCCGCCCAAAGCGGAGAAGGGAACGGAGAGCTTGCGGCTGCGTTTTGCAAAACCCCCGAAATTGACGCTGGGCAGATTTTTGCAATTGCAACATGGTCCCAGGACCGGCCGCTCAATTTTTCGGGGCTTTCAAAAGTTAGGGAACTGTGAGGTCGTTTCTCCTGTCGTTTCTCACAACGATGATCACAACGATGAACACTTGTCAGATGGCGCGGACACTGATAAACTCTGTTTATCGCGTCCCCATAGCTTAATGGATAAAGCCCTGACCTTCTAAGTCAGTGATGGAGGTTCGATTCCTCCTGGGGACAAAGACTTCTATCTTTGCCCTTACATCCCAATACATGGCGGGGACGGTTTCTTTTAGAAAATAAAGAAACTCGCGATGAGCAGGGCGGCGCCGATGAGCATGCTTTCGGGATTCTGCTGTTTCTTGCCTGAGGATAGATAATATATTCCCAGGATGCTCATGATAAAGCTGGCCCCCAGCTTTATCATCGAACCCGGCGTAAATGACAATGCCGGCATGGCGCTCAAAGAATTAATGTCCATCGAAGCGGCGGGGGGCGGGCGTTGTGGCTATAATCTGCTTTGAGACCCATTTCTCCCAGGAGGAGTAATCCCGCCGGTCATAAGTTTCCTGGGAAAGCATGGCGAGCAGGGTGTAGGCCAGGTCGTGATGGCTGGGTTGATTCATTTTAAGCAGCCGAACCAGATAAGGCGTTGCGCGAGACATTATGTAAGGACGATAAACCGGATTATCCGCGATGCTTACAAGCAGGGCCAGGCTCTTGCTTCTGTCGGACACGGTGGGGTAATCAAGAAGAGCGATAATCCTGTTGACCTCCATAAACAAGGATTTATAGTTGAGCGATATGTCGGCCAAGATCTGCATGGCCGCGGCGCGCACGTCCTCTCCGGGATCATCCAAGCCCATCATCATGATCCGCAGAACTTCCTTGCCGTCTTTAAGATAAGAAAGAAGATAGAGCGCCGCGGCCCGCTTATGGGGGTCCGCCTCGTTCTTAAGCACTTCGAGTAGAAGCGCTTTGTCGATCGGCACCGCTTCGGCGAAACGTCGCTCGAAGGCGGCCAGTTCAGGCGTCGCGGTGCCGCGGGGACAATAAAACGCGGGGCAGGTCGGGCGATCGGTGGAAATGAGCCCCTGCTTCATCAAGGCGACGCCCAAATCGGAATATTGCCGCCAAGCGGCCAAAAGCCCGTTGGGATCCTTGAGATGCCGGGCGGGAATGGGCCTAAAGGGCATGCGCTCCTTGGCGTCCTTGGCGTCAACGATGTCGAATGTGACATAAGCCGTGCGCTCGGCGGAGGTCACATATTCCCCGTAGTGAAATTTAAGAAAAGCGAATTTCCCAAGCTGGCGCGCGCGCGTTTCTATCTGGGGCCTAAGCCTTTCGGCGACCTTCACTGATTCCTTGCGATCCTGCGCGCGCAGCCGCATGTAATTCTTGATCATTCCGCCGGCATGGCGTTCGATCTGCTCAACGGTGACCGCTTCGGAGCGGTAAATATCCATCCCTTGGAATTTAACGTCGCCGGCGGCCGACGCGGGCCGACAAGCCGCCAAAAACAGAACCGCTAAAAGCTGTTTAGCCATTGTCAAGGAATTATACCAGTAATTTGTTATATTTTGGCTCCATGAAAGAGAACCGGATCAAGTCTTTTGCGGTGAAAATTTTTAAAGCGCCGCTTAAACGACCCTTTATCACGTCCCTTGGGAGCAAGACCGTCAGCATCAACGTCGGCATCACCCTGCGCTTGGCCGGCGGCGCCGAAGGCTACGGCGAGGCCTCATCATCCTTGGCTCTGGCCCACTTAAGCCCGCGCAGGCTTTCCGGCGCCCTGCGAGCGCTGGGCGCGGGCGCCTCTGGCCAGGACAGCGCCCGCGCCGCCTCTCTCATCGCTCACGCTTGGAAAACGCATGGCCGGATTAGTCCGGCCGCCGCCGCTTTTGAATGCGCGCTGCTTGAGGCCCTAATGAAAAGCCTGGGGCTGAGCCTGGCTGAATGGTTTGGCGGCAGGCTTAAGCAAGTTGAAAGCGATATGACATTATCTGCGGCCCCGCCGGACTTCGCGGCGCAAGCGGCCGCCTGCGCCGCGAAGGAGGGTTTTCGGATTTTCAAAATCAAGGTGCGGGGAGATTTTTCCGAGAACATGGCCCGCGTCCGGGCCGTCCATAAAATTACTCCTCAAGCCCGCCTGATTCTGGACGGCAATCAAGGAATGAGCCCCGCCGGCGCCTTGCGTTTGGTTGAAGCCTGCCTTAAAGAGAAGATGAAGATTATTTTGCTGGAGCAGCCCCTGCCTCAATCGGAACACGTGAAAATGAGGCGGCTTTCCCGCCTCTGCCCGGTGCCGCTGGCGGCCGATGAAGCGGTGTCAACCCCGCAGGAGGCCCTGCGCGTTGCCTTGGAGGGCTCGGCCCAGGTCATCAACATCAAAATCGCCAAATCGGGCCTGCTGCGTTCCCTGGAAATCGCCGCCGTGGCGCGCGGGGCGGGACTGGACCTTATGATCGGCTGCATGGCTGAAACGGCCAGGGGCCTTTCCCCCAGCGTTCATTTGGCCTTAGGAACGGGGTTCTTCCGCCATGTGGATTTGGACAGCGATATGCTATTGCAGGAAGGAGACTGGGCAAAAGCCGGGCCCCCCGGCTGGACGCGCCGAGGGCCTTTCTTATCCTTGAATTAACTGGGAAGCACGACTTTCCCCGGGGGAATGACGAAAGAAGATCCGTCCAGGGAATGCACGCGCTCGCGCATACCTCGTGGAGCCACCGAAACCGTAAGATAATGGTGGAATCTATCCGAGGAGCCGGAGGGAAACAGCGGCGAGCCGCCGCCGCCGCTTAGGATATAGCGCACGCCTTTATAATCCTGCACGCCAAAGCTATGGACATGGCCCATATAGACCCGCTCAACACCCGCCTGGGCCATTAAATCCGTGAACTCCTCGGCGCCGGCGGCAAAGCCGCCCATAGGATGGGCCGCGGCCCCGCCCCACAGACGCAGCAGCACGGGCGGCATATGGGTAAAGACCAATTTGCGCAAAGGCGTGCGCAATACCAAGCTCAACCACTTAAGCTGCATGCGGGTGACGCGCCGGCGGCTTGAATCAAGCACGATAAGGCGCACCCCGCCGTAATCGAAATGATAGTTGCTGCGCCCAAACAGGGAACGATAGAGCCGGGAATGCGAGGGCGCGTGGGGCCAAGAGCGGTCGTGATTGCCGATCACGGTTAAATAAGGCTTGGTCACGCCAACCTCATGCAATTGATTAAAAAATTTCAGATACTGGCCGGCGCGGCCGCAGCTGACCATGTCGCCCAACTGGATGCTGAAATCCACGGGCTGGCTCTGAATAGAGCCTAACTGGCGCGAGAAAACGCCGGGGTGATTGAATAAAGCGCGCGAAATCCATAAGCGGCCGGGCTCGGCATCCCCAAGCACCGCAAACTCAAAGGAGTCGCCGGGCTTGCGAGGGGTCTGGAAAAGGCGGGAGATTTGCAGATGCGATCGCCAGGGAGCGGCCATGCGCGATAAGATTTGGGCTTCAGTCGCTCCGGAATCATTATAACGAAACATCAAACCTCCGACGGCTTAACGCTTACTCTTCTATGCAGCTGTCCCAATAAACATTATCCACGAATCGCTGCCAGCAACGCCTCATGCGGATGGGCAAACGCGCCTGAAGTATGATCCCGTGGCTGAGTTTAGGCCTTGAAATCGGGACCATGAGCCGCATGCCCGCCTCTTTGGGAAGACGGTCGCCTTTGCGTAAATTGCAGGGAATGCAGGCGGTCACGATATTTTTCCAATCCGTCGTGCCTCCCCGCGAGCGCGGCACGACATGCTCCAGGTTCAGTTCGCTGGAAAGAAAACGCTTGCCGCAATAGCAGCAGCGGTTTCCGTAATGGCGGTAGATATTGCGGCGGGTGAAGGGGATTTCATGCTTGAGAACCTTATCGAAAAATCTGAGCGCGATCACATCGGGAATAGCCACTTTAAAATTCGGCGTATGAATGAAGCCCGCGGGATTCCGGGCGATGGTTTTGGATAGCTCGACCCAATCGTGGAAATCATGAACCTGGTATTCTTCGTCGACCACCCCGGCCCGGCCCAAATAAAGCAGGGTTAAGGCGCGCTCCCAAGTCGCCACTTGGACGGCGTATAAATTGCGATTTAAAACGAGGACATGTGCCGACATCTCTTTTGAGTATAACAGCAGTATCGCCCAAAAGCCAGGCATTTAGCCGGCATTTAATAATTTTGTAAACTGGTCCTGCGATGTTTAAGGACCTTAAGGGACTCGGCCGCGAAACGGCGGTTTACGGCCTTTCCACCGTAGTCGGCCGCCTGCTTAATTTTTTCCTCCTACCGCTTTATACTTATGTTTTCACTCCGGCCGAATACGGAATCGTCACCCTCATTTTTATTTGCATGGGCTTCCTCAATGTGCTTTACAGCTACGGAATGGATTTCGCCTTCATGCGCCACGCCGATGAGCGGGGCGCTTTCCCGACCGCTTTTTGGTCCTTAGCCTTTAGC
>MGUO01000088.1 GCA_001800015.1 Elusimicrobia bacterium RIFCSPHIGHO2_02_FULL_57_9 | reverse complement strand
AATTCTTTATCTTGGCCGGATTTGAAGAGGGTTCGAGCGGCGAGGTAGAGGGCGCAAACTCCTTATAAAAACTTCTTAGGAATTTGCGCCCTGTCCCGCATCCTTAAAAAAACAGGAATAAGGATGCGGGGCGGGCGCAACACGCACTAAGACGGTTATCACCGCGCCCTGTATTCCTTCCTTAATTTTAAGGAATAAGAAAGGAATGCGGGCGCAATCGCTCTCTGGCGGAAGTAGCGCATAAGAATTTGCGCCCTGTCCCATTTCCTTAATTTTTAGGAATAAGGAAATGGGGCGGGCGTAACACGTTTCTTCGCTAACGTGTCAACTCATCTAAGAATGTTCCCCAAGGGGTAGTCGGCATTTTATGTTTTTATGATTTCCCTATTTTTACGATCTTTTTTCATATGAATCGTCTAGCTTGTCCCAAGGAACTTGTCTCTCGAATGGTTTTTGCGAATCTGCTCCATGTAACTATCACGATGGGGCAGAAACAGCGGCGGCGCGGCATAGTCTTCCAGAACGATCTTAGACCGCTTGGGTCTTACGACAGTTGCAGGAGCCGCCTTGATCGGTGCCCGGGAGGCCAACTTCCAGATGAACTCCAGCTTTCCTTCCACCGTTTTGGACAGATCAAAGGGGTCCAAGCCCTCCCTGGTTCGACGAAACCCCTGAAGCTTGTCCCGATCGCCCTTGCCGGAATCCCAAAGCCGGTCCAGGGGGGTCTTGGCATCCTCGTAAACCCGCTTGATCCTCGACCCCACGCGGATCTTGTTGGCCAACTTGACCGACGGCAAGAACAGGTTGGCCAGAAGCCGCCACTCCTGTCGGTAGAGGCTGTTCATGGCGTCGACAGCTTCCTGGGTATCGTAACGATCCCATCCGATCAGGCGGCGCACGTGCGTCCCGTTTTTCTGCTCGATATGCGCCTGGTCGTTCTTTTTGTAAGGCCGGCTACGGAAGCGCTTGACCCCTTTGGCACGGCACCAACGATCCAGCTCGTAGTTGATGAACTCCTCGCCGCAGTCGGTGTCCATTCCCTTCTGGTCAAAAGGCATTCCCTGCCTCAACTCGTCGCAAGCCGGAACCACCTCCTCAAACCCCTTGCCCAAGATACCCTTCATCTCAACCCATCCGGAAAACAGGTCGACTTGGTTGAGAGTAAAGGCGAATATCCCGGAACCCGACGAGCCGGAGTGGCTCACTGTATCCGCCTCCGTCCATCCCGGCTCCGGCACGTTCCAGGATTCCGTCTGGATCGGTATCGTTTGGCGCAGCCACCGGCCAGGCCGGGTCCCGCCATAGATCTTGCGGCTCAAGCGCCTCTTGTAAGGCCCAAGCCTCCGGTCGATCGTCGCCGGACTCATGGCCAAAAGAAGACGCTCCTCTTCCGAACTCAAACTCCACCGCTTTTTGATCCACGCCATCCACAGGGGCAGAGCCGCCTTGAGTCTCACCGACCACAGATGCTGCGTGGCCTCCCACACCGATTCCAGAATCCGAATGATGCGGTCGGGATAGATCCGTTCCCGCGACCGAAACGGCCGATCGAGAGAAGGGGGCCTGCCCCTCATCAACCGCCCCGCGTGCTTGCGATGGCAGCCCAGCGTCTCTCTGACTTGCGCAACCAACCGGATCTTCTCCCTGCGTCTCTTCGCTACACCGTAAAGAACTTGCATCCTCCTCACGTATTCCCTCCTCGCCGACGCAGTCATCCAGAACCCCTCCCCAAAGGGCGTTATATCGCTCCTTTGGGGAACATCT
>MGUO01000087.1:8590-10069 GCA_001800015.1 Elusimicrobia bacterium RIFCSPHIGHO2_02_FULL_57_9 | reverse complement strand
AACGTGATGCGACGAACGCGTTTCGGATCCAGATTTAAAAGCTCGACTAAATGCCAGGCTATGGATTCGCCTTCCCGGTCCGGGTCGGTAGCCAGATAGACGTAAGGCGATCGGCTGACCAGGGGTTTGAGCTCCGCCAGGATTTTCTTGGCCCGGGGAAGGACCACGTATTGAGGCTCAAAGCCATCCTGGACGTTGACGCCTATTTTCCTGACCGGCAAATCCCGCACATGACCGTAAGAGCTTTTGACCGTATATTTGTTTTTAAGAAGCCGGGAAATCGTTCTTTCCTTGGCCGGCGACTCGACCACGACCAGGGCGCAACCCTCCGCGCCAGCGTGATCTCGCCGCGCCGGGCGGACCGCGGCTTTCTTTTTGGCGGCGGTCAGCCTTTTCTTCTTCCCTTCGACCTTAGTTTCTTTTTTTGGCATAACGTTGTCCAGGCAGCGAAACTACCAAATCTTGAAGTTCCATGTCACAAAGTATACCGGAAAGTCGCGGCAGGTCAATACCCAGCGCGTTGCCTACTTGTTCCAAACTCCAGGCTTCGCTTTTCAGACATTGTAGAATTTTCGTTTGTTCTATGGAAAGCGTCGCCGCGGGAGAGGCGACGCCCTGCTGCCCTTCAGGAATTGCTTTGGGCATCATGGGCCGGCAGCCCGGCGGCAATTCATCGAAAATATCCTCTATCTTGGCGGCTAGTTTAGCCCCCGACTTAATCATCTTATGCGGAGCGTCGCTTAAACTTGAATCCGCGGGACCGGGAACGCCGAAGACCTGGCGCCCGTATTCAAGGGCGAATTTAGCCGTAATCAAGGAGCCCGAATTGACTTCGCCTTCAACAACCACGCTGCCCCAGCTCAGGCCCGCTATGATCCTGTTGCGGCGCGGAAAATTAGCCTTAAGCGGCGCGCAGAGCAAGGGATATTCGCTGATCAAGCAGCCGCCCGCTTCCACGATATCGCGGCTCAGGGCTTCGTTTTCGGAAGGATAGATCCTCCCCAGCCCGCTTCCCAGAACGGCCCAGGTGGGGGCGCGGGAGGGGTCGCGGGCGCCAAGCGCCGCCTTATGGGCCTCGGTGTCGATACCCCGGGCCAAGCCGCTGACCACGGTTAGCCCCCCGGCAACGGCCTCCGCGGCCAAGGCTTGAGTCATGCGGCGGCCGTAATAGGTCGGCCGGCGCGAGCCCACGAAGGCTACGGTAAGCGCGTCTTTCCGCAGCTCACCCCGGATATAAAGCAGCAGGGGAAAATCAGGGATGGATTTCAACAAATCCGGATATTCCGGGTCCTCGAAATCGATCAGGCGCACCCCGAGGCGCGAGGCCTGCTCCAGTTCCGCGCGGGCATCGAAACGCGAGGCCTTCCCCCTATAATAGTCCGCCAAATCAGCAGGCAGTTCCCCCGCTTCCGCCATTTCATCGGCAGGAAGTTCGAGCAAACTTTCCACGGGTTTTAAACCCAACAGGCGCCGGATGAT